>NZ_JASDDE010000055.1:0-26221 GCF_030407565.1 Pseudoalteromonas sp. APC 3694 | reverse complement strand
GCCTGCCTTGCACGCAGGAGGTCAGCAGTTCGATCCTGCTTAGCTCCACCACTTTCCTACTCTCTCCTTTAAGTAATATCCTTATTTTATATTCTAAATAAATTTCTCTGTTAATAATTTTTTGCCCTGTTTTAATCTTTATGTTTGCTTAGTTGTTTGATTTTGCTAAATCGAGATCAAAAATGCCGAGCAAAAGCCCGGCATTTTTATCGTTTATTAGGTTGGGTAAGTTATTCGCGAACTTGACCAACACCATTAACTAAATATTTCTCAGTCGTTAGTGACTCAAGCCCCATTGGACCATAAGCATGCAACTTAGTCGTTGCAATACCAATCTCGGCGCCTAAACCTAGTTGTGAGCCATCAGAGAAACGTGATGACGCATTAACCATAACAACCGATGCATCCACACTACGTTGGAATAACTCTGCCGCAGCATCGTTTTTAGTACAGATAACTTCGGTATGATTTGAGCCAAATTGAGCAATGTGCTCAACGGCTGCATCAAAGCTTGGCACTATACGAATAGCAATTTCTAAATCTAAATATTCTTCACCAAATTCGTTATCTGCAAGCACAGTGACATTATCAAAATACTCAGCCGCTTTGGCATCGGCATTTATTTTTACGCCTTCTTGGCGAAGCACTACCGCGCACAGGTTTAAAAACTCATCAGCAACATCTTGGTGTACTACTAACCCTTCTAAGGCATTACATACGCCAGTACGTTGAGTTTTACCGTTAAGTAGTAGATTGAGTGCCACTTCTAAGTCTGCATCTTTATCTACGTATAAATGACACACGCCTTTAAAGTGCTGAATAACAGGAATTGTACTGTTTTCTGTTACATAGTTAATAAGCCCTTCACCGCCACGTGGGATAATTAAATCAATACTGTCGCGTTGCTGCATTAATTCCATTAGTAAAGCACGGTCAGGATCTGGAATAACTGAAATTAGCGCCGTTGGCAAACCATGTTTAGTAAGCACGCTGTGCATTACACTAGCAATGGCTTGTGAGCTTTTAAGCGCTTCTTTACCACCGCGCAAAATAACACCATTACCCGACTTAAAGCACAATGCACCCGCGTCAGCCGTTACATTAGGTCGTGCTTCGTAAATCATACATACTACGCCAAGTGGTACACGCATTTTTCGAATTTTAATGCCATTTGGACGTTCAGTGATATCACGTAACTGGCCAACCGGATCATCAAGTGAAACAATCACTTCGATACCTTCAGCCATCGCTTCAATGCGCTCATCATTCAATGTTAAACGGTCTATCATTGACGCTGCTAAATTATTGTCACGCGCAGCGCTTAGGTCACTTTCATTTTCTTTGATTATAAATTCTTTTTGATCTCTTAATGCCGCTGCCATATCGGTTAACACGTTGTTTTTAGTCTCGGTATCGAGTAAAGCAAGTGTATGTGCAGCTTTTGCTGCTTGGCGTGATATATCCGTAATTAAACTCATGACTTCTCCAATAATGCGATATCTTTTTCTGAAATAATTGGTCCAATTGAATCCTGCATTTTTTCGCTGAATTCACTCTGCTCGTTGTCTGCAATAAAGTTTAACAAGCAGCTACTGTAATTTGCTGTGGCTTTAGCTAAACGCGTACCATCTTCACTGCGAACTAAGATAGTATCGCCCACAGCAAACTCGCCATGTACTTCCTTGATCTCATCGCCTCGTAAACAGCCGTCTTCGCCTTCTAGCGAATCATCAAATGACCCATCGACAACCACTTCACCTTGTTCATTTGCGGTATGTGTCATCCAGTGAATAGAGTCTTGCATTGGTTTTTCATAAGGCAAGAACACACTACCTGGATTTTCGCCCGCTAATAAACGAGTAAAGGTTTCTTCTTTAAAGCCATTAATAATATACGTTGCAATACCATGTGATGTGGCTTTTTCTGCCGCTTCAATCTTGGTTTTCATTCCACCGGTGCCTACTGCACTGGTAGCACATCCTGCCATAGCATAAATAGAATCATCAATTGATTTTATTTCAGGCAATAATACGGCATCGTCATGCAGATTTGGATTTTTGTCGTACAGCCCATCTACATCCGAGAAAATCATTAATGCGTCAGCGTCAGCGGCAGCTGCCACCATCGCTGATAAGTTATCGTTATCACCCACTTTTAAATCATCTGTTGTCACCGCATCATTTTCATTAATGATAGGTAGCACGCCGTGTTCTAACAAGGTAAATACGGTTTCACGGATACTCTGGTAACGCTCACGGTCACGTAAATCACCATGAGTTAATAATAGCTGTGCTGATGGAAAATCAAAGAAACGATCCCACATGGCCATCATTTCTGTTTGCCCTGCTGCAGCCATCGCTTTTTTCATAACAACTGAGCGCGGCTTCTCTGATGGAAATAAATGCGAGCCTGCCGCTACAGAGCCTGATGACACTAAAATAACCTCTATACCACGTGCGCGACAGTGAACAATAAACTGTGCGATGGTTAATAAATAACGTGAACGACAGCCATCTTGATCGGGTGCAATTAAGGCACTGCCCACTTTAAGTACGATACGTCGCCAATTTAACTTTTGCATAAGTGCTCAACTTTCCATTTAATTTGTATTCATCACATAGATGAATGAAACCAGGTCGCTATGTTTAAAACATAACGTCGAATTTGTTTATCATTGCCCACACTTTTTTTACACACGCGTACACCGTCTCTAAAACCATTGTTTTAAATTGAGATGCAAAAAATAAATAGTATTAACCCAATAAAATTGGATTGTACTAACTAAAAAAATATAAAGTGTTGTTTATGTATCGCTGTAAAAAGCTGTGTGCGGCTTTTTTATTAACAACATACATAGAGCCTCTTAAGTCTGGTACACCAACAGATAGGGTGATGACTTAAGGACCGAGATTTAACCGCCACGATGGGGATTAAATATTGAAAGGTAATAGTTCAACTCAAACTTTAATTTATATGCGTTAAGCAAATAAACACCTTGAGCAAAACTATACCAAAGAGTTCGGTAAATGATATTTGATGTTCGAACATTATAAAACATCGCTGAAACAATCACTAAGAGAGTTAAGATGTTTATATCTAACACGTTTACTTACTTAAACAACAAACTTTATTAGATAACTAATTATTCGAACACGAAGTATAATACGTTAAAATAGCCGCTTAGATCAAGGCTAAAATTAAAGCTAAATAGGTCATAACAGACAAGGCATGCACATTTTGCAATAGATATCATGAAGTTAGACTACTATAAATAGTAATTATAGAGACTATAACTTTGATAACACTCTCACAAAAGACGTTAACACTAAATAAATAAACATTATTTATTAGCTAAATTTAATTTACACGTGTATACCCACTGTATTACTGGTTGGTAACCGTTATACTTTTAAACATTATTAAAATTAAGGAGTTTTTACTCTATGTCAGCAATTTATATAGCCGGTATTGCACTGTGTTCAGTGTTAGCCCAATGGGTCGCTTGGGCGTTTAGAGTACCCGCTATTCTGTTTTTATTGCTTACAGGGCTTTTATTAGGGCCATTTAGTGGCGTATTAGACCCTGATGCATTATTAGGTGATTTACTTTTTCCTGTGGTCTCTTTGAGTGTCGCTGTGATTTTATTTGAAGGGTCCTTAACCTTACATTTTCGAGAACTTAAAGGGATCAGTAAAGTCGTCAGAAACCTCTGCTCTATTGGTATGCTTACAACTTGTATTGTTATTAGTTTTAGCGCCTATTGGTTACTCGAGTTAAATTGGCGAGTTGCTGCAGTACTTGGCGCAGTGCTTGTTGTTACGGGGCCAACCGTTATTGCTCCATTACTTAACTCGATGCGACCTACCCAGGATATCGATCGTATTTTACGCTGGGAAGGCATAGTAATAGACCCCATTGGCGCTTTATTTGCAGTACTAGTGTTTGAAGCCGTAATGCTGGTTGGTCAGGGTGAAGTACTTAGCCACACTATCGTTGCACTGGTTAAAACCGTTGGCGTTGGTTTAAGTATTGGTGTGGTTTCGGGTTGGATCACGACGCAACTAATGCGCCGAGAATGGCTGCCATTTGAGCTACATAAGTTTGGTATTTTAGCGTTAGTGTTAATTAGCTTTTCTATTTCAAACCACATAAGCCATGAGTCAGGCTTACTGGCTGTGACGGTGTTTGGCATTTGGTTAGCTAATCAAGATGACTTGGAAATAGATTCGGTACTCGAGTTTAAAGAAGATTTGTCGATGATTTTAATCTCGACTTTATTTATTTTATTGGCCGCAAGACTACAACTCTCTGATTTAATGATGCTCGACAGCGACGTATTTATATTTTTAGCTATTGTGCTATTTATCGCCCGCCCATTGTGTATTGCTATTTCAACCTTTGGTACAGACTTACCGATGAAATCGCGCCTAGTACTTGCTTGGATTGCACCTCGCGGTATTGTTGCAGCAGCCGTTGGTTCAGTATTTGCGCTGAGTATGATGGAAGCGGGAGTGGCCGATGCCGAAAAAATGGTGCCACTCATATTTACTGTTATTATTGTTACTGTGGTACTGCAAAGCTTAACGGCTATCCCTGTTGCGAAACTACTTGGAGTGCGTCAACCATCCCCTAATACTATTTTAATCATTGGTGCAAACCATGTATCGCGTGCAATTGCACGTGGCTTAAAAGAGCAAAATATTCCTGTTCATCTATCAGATCCTGCTTGGGAGAACTGTAGAATGGCGCGTATGGATGGCCTGCCTTGTTATTACGGTAACCCGCAATCGGAGCATGCTGAACGTTATTTACCTTTAACCACGATTCGCAGTGTTTTAGCGCTTTCACCTAATCGCCACCACAACGCATTAGGGGTGCAGTACTTCTCTCATTTATTAAATGAAAAAAATGTATTTTCACTACGTTCCTCTTCTTCGCACGCCAAAGCAAATAAAGACAGTGCAACGTTCTTATCACGACAAATTCTGTTTGGTGAGAACGGCGCATATGCTCGTTTAAGTAGCGTGATAGCCAAAGGCGGCAAAGTGAGTGCAACGCGAATATCTGAAGAATTTAGCTGGCAGCAGTATTTAGAAATGAATCCTGAAGCGATCCCACTGTTTATTCTCAAAGGGGATAAAGACAGTGATGAAGACGCACCAGTGAAAATAAGACCTTTTACCAGTGATATGGAAAAGCCACCACAAGAGGGTGAACGAGTAGTTGCATTGCAACCGCCTAAAATATCGCTATTAAAAGATCCGGCCAATAACAAAGCCAAAGACAATAAAAAAGACGAGTAATAACTAAAAAGCGAGAGTGCTAAAAAAGCACTCTCGCTTTTTTATTTACAAACCTGAACTCTGATTAAAAGATTTACTAACATATTAAATCATAGTCATAATTAGGTTTATTTTCTCTAGCTAGAGTTTAGGTTACATAGGTAAGCGCGCGCGGGTAACGACACTGGCTGGCATTTTTTCAGCAAGTTTAGTTAATGCTCGCTCTATTTTTTTATGTGTCGCTTTATCAGCTACCGTGGTGTTAAACAACCAACGATAAGCATCTTCAAAATCTCTTGGACTACCATAACCTTGATTAAACAAACCAACTAATCGTAACTGCGCTTTTAAATTGCCTTGCGCTGACGCCTCACGTAAGTAGGTTATTGCCATGGTTTTGTCTTTTTGGACCAACTGCCCAACGTCGTAGTAGCGACCTAGTTGCTCTAATGCTGCCGCTAAGCCCTGCTCAGCCGCTTTTTTCATGTAATACACACCTAGAGCTACATCACGCTCAACACACACCTTGTAGGCAAGCATATCACCGTATAAAAATTGATACGACGGCAATGCCATTTTATTGGCTCGCGCTTCTATATCTTGCACTAACTGGCAATTATCTGCCTTTACGCGCGCTAGATGAGTGTTCTCATTAATTAAAGCTATTAACTCAGATTCGGTATACAGCGGCACAGCTGCAGGGCTTTCTTCAGCTAAGCTATTGCTTATATTAAATAAAGAAAGTGTAAGTAGTGATAATGACCACACTGAGCAACGAGAAGATAAACGCATATTAACCACTTAAAAAATAAACTTACCAAATAATATACAAAGATCGTTCCACTATTAATAGGTGTGCTTTTTTATAGGCATAAAAAAAGCTGCACATGGCAGCTTTTTTTCAACTTAAACCCAATTATGCAAATGGGCTACGAAGTATCATGGTTTCAACACGATCAGGACCTGTAGAGATAATATCAACAGGTACGCCAGTGATTTCTTCAATACGTTTGATGTAATCAATTGCCGCTTTAGGTAAGCCTTCAAGCGATGTTACACCCACTGTATTTTCAGACCAACCAGGCATTTCTTCGTATACTGGCGTTACTTTATCGTAACCTTCAGCTGCTAATGGTGTCACGTTAGTCACAGTACCATCTTCAAGCTTATAACCAGTACAGATTTTAAGTGTTTCTAAACCATCTAAAACGTCAAGTTTAGTTAAACAAAATCCTGAAATGCTGTTGATTTGGACTGCACGGCGCATAGCCACTGCATCTAACCAACCTGTACGACGTAAACGACCTGTAGTAGCACCAAACTCATGGCCTTTGTCACCTAAATGCTTACCGACTGGGTCTTGCTTATCAAGGCCGTCGTAAAGCTCTGTAGGGAAAGGACCTGAACCTACACGTGTTGTGTACGCTTTAATGATACCTAGCACATAATCAAGGTGTAATGGGCCAAAACCCGCACCTGTAGCAACGCCACCAGCGGTGGTGTTTGAAGATGTTACATAAGGGTAAGTACCATGATCGATATCAAGTAGTGTACCTTGAGCACCTTCAAATAAGATGTTGTCACCGGCGTTACGCGTTTGATCTAAAAGCTCAGTTACATCAACTACCATTGCTTTTAAAATATCAGCAACAGCCATTGCATCATCAAACGTTTTTTGGAAGTCAACAGCGTCTACTTTGTAGTAGTTAACTAATGTGAAGTTGTGGTATTCCAATACTTCTTTTAACTTAGTAGCAAATAATTCAGGATTGAATAAATCGCCAACACGTAAACCACGACGTGCTACTTTATCTTCATACGCTGGACCGATACCACGACCCGTTGTACCGATTGGTTTATCGCCACGCGCTGTTTCGCGAGCTACATCTAATGCAACATGGAAAGGCAATATTAGCGGACATGCTTCACTGATTAAAAGACGTTCGCGTACTGGTACGCCACGCTCTTCAAGCATGCCAATTTCTTTCATTAGCGCTTCTGGTGATAAAACAACACCATTACCAATCACACATTTAACATTGTCACGTAATACACCCGATGGAATAAGGTGTAGAACTGTCTTTTCACCGTCGATCACTAAGGTATGGCCAGCGTTATGACCACCTTGATAACGAACTACTAAAGATGCTTTATCTGTAAGGAGGTCAACTACCTTACCCTTACCTTCGTCACCCCATTGGGTGCCTAGTACAACAACGTTTTTACCCATTGCAAATTCACTTAGAGAAAATTAGGACGAGATTTTACCAGAAAACTAAAGCAATGTTCACCCCGTTTAGCTTATTTTTTCCTCGTGCGGGTAGTAAACATCAGTGTTTCGTTAATAATCACATAAATAACAGTCATTTATAAACTTAAAATTCAGATAACAAAAAGCCCTGCAATTGCAGGGCTTTCAAGTTTAACTAAAGCTATGATTACTGAGCTTTCGCGCCTTTCATGTATTGGAAGAAGTCGCTATCCGGTGATAACACCATCACGTCTTGCTTGCCTTTGAAAGTTTGCTTATAAGCTTCTAAAGAGCGAACAAAGCTAAAAAACTCAGGGTCTTTATTGTAAGCACTAGCGTAAATCGCAGCAGCGTCAGCATCACCTTGACCACGAACAGAACGCGCATTACGTTCGGCGTCGGCAAGCATTACTGTTACGCGACGGTCAACACCTGCACGAATTGTTTCTGCTTTTTCCTGACCTTCAGAGCGGTGCTCTTTAGCAACTGCAGTACGCTCAGCGCGCATACGTTGATAAATAGAGCTACTCACCTCTTGTGGTAAGTTAATTTGCTTAACACGCACATCAAGTACTTCAATACCCAGCTCACTAGCACTTTCAGATGCTTGTACTAACGCTTCTTCCATCAGCTCGCTACGCTCACCAGATACAATTTCACGAATAGTACGCGTACCAAAGTTAGTACGTAGGCCATTATTTACTTTTTGCTTAAGCAGTGTTTCAGCGTATTGCTTGTCACCACGTGCACGCAGGTAAAAAGAGCTAAAATCGTTTACGCGCCATTTTACAAACGAATCAACGATTAAGTCTTTTTTCTCGCTAGTTACAAAGCGATCCGGTGTGCCATCTAGTGTTTGAATACGTGCATCAATACGACGTACTTGACTAAAAAATGGGACTTTTAAGTGTAGACCTGGGCCATAGACTACTGCCTCATCGTCGCTGTCTTTTTGCACTTTACTAAATAAAAGTACAATCGCTTTTTGACCTTCAGAGACCACGAACACCGACGAGAAAGACATCACAATGGCGGCTAATAGGATTACTAAACTAAAGTTTTTCATTGCTCTTATCTCCCGTCGTTAAAGCGATCATTGTTAAAGCGATCGTTACCACTATTAACAGTGCTGTTGCGTGACGTATTTACCTTGTTACGTAAATCGTTTATATCGCTTGAGCTAGGTAAAGCAATACGTGTTGATGAACCCTGTTTTTCCATGATTTTATCAAGTGGTAGGTACATCATGTTGTTGCCACCTTTAACATCAACCAACACTTTAGAGCTATTACCTAGCACTTCTTGCATCGTGTCTATGTATAAACGCTCACGTGTTACTTCTTTAGCTGCTTGGTATTCTGGAAGTAATTTCTCAAAACGAGCCACTTCACCTTGCGCTTCTAAAGTAATACGTTCTTGGTAACCTTCAGCTTCTTGCGTCATACGAGTCACTTGACCACGCGCACGCGGTTCAATTTCACGGGCATACGCTTCTGCTTCACGAATAAAGCGTTGCTCATCCTCTTGGGCCGCAATTGCATCATCAAACGCATCTTTAACTTCCATTGGTGGACGAGAGTCCTTGAAGTTAACGTCAGTTACGATTAAACCTAAGTTATAAGGTTCGATGATTTGATTTAGCTCATCCCAAGTATTTTGACGTACAACTTCACGGCCGTTTGTCAGTACTTGGTCCATTTTTGAATGACCAACAACATAACGCAGCGCACTATCTAATGCTTCTTCAAGGCTGCTGTCAGCGTTAGTGACACTAAACTTGTATAAGTAAGGGTCGATTACTCGATACTGTACTTCAAATTCAACGCTTACTACGTTTTCATCTTCGGTTAGCATAAAGCCTGATGCTGATAACGAGCGAACAGCTTCGATATCGACTGGAATAACCGTTTCAACAAAGGTCATTTTCCAACGCAAGCCAGGATCTGCAATTCGGTCAAACTTACCAAATTGAAGAACGACACCGCGTTCAGCTTCTTTCACCGTATAAATACCACTTAACGCCCACACAATGGCAGCGATAATAAGTACAAATGAAATACCGGCTCCGCCAAGTCCACCGCCGCTACCATTGCCGGATTTTTTACCGCCAAATAAGCCGTTAAACTTGTTACTGAATTTACGGAACACCTCGTCTAAATCAGGTGGGCCTTGATCACGTCCGCCTTTGTTATTCCACGGATCTTTGTCATTGCCATTATTACCCGGTTCATTCCAGGCCATAGCTATACTCCATTGTTATCTAAATAAATTCGGAAATTGTGTTAAATCTAACAAATCTTATGCATTTCTTATACTAAAACCGACATTAATCTTTCAGTTTTTAGTCGCAGCTAATAAAACTTTCAATCTCTGGGCCAAAATCTTTAATCAAACGATTCCACTCAATCATAGGTAATCGCACATCTAGCAACCAATTACCTTGCTCATCAAAACGTTCGTTATGCACTGCACTTAAGTTAAATAAAGATGCTCTTAAACGTCCATACTGAGGAGCCAGTAGTAAAGTTTCACTCAACATCTTTTTAGCTAGTAGGTCACTAATAGCCTCACTTAGCAGCTCGCAACCTTCACCTGTTTTTGCTGATAACCATACCCTTATAGGTTGGCCTTCGTCATCGCGATCAATACGTGGGGTTACATCATCCAGCGCATCAATTTTGTTGTATACAAGTAATTGCGGTACATCATCAGCTTCAATTTCTTTGAGTACTTCTTGTACTTGTTCAATATTTTCTTTTCGACGAGGATCGGCTACATCAATCACGTGTAATTGTAAATCAGCCTCTCGCGTTTCTGTCAGCGTTGCTTTAAATGCAGCCACTAAGTCATGCGGTAAGTGGCGAATAAACCCTACAGTATCCGCTAAAATAACCGAACCAACATCGCCAATATCTAACTTGCGTAAGGTTGGGTCTAGTGTTGCAAACAACTGATCAGCGGCATACACATCAGAATTTGTAATACGGTTAAATAAGGTTGATTTACCCGCATTAGTATAACCCACTAAAGAAACCGTTGGGATCTCATTACGAGTACGTGCTCGTCTACCTTGCTCACGTTGTACGCCAACTTTAGCCAAACGGGCGCGTATATTTTTAATACGCGCACGTAATAAACGTCGATCGGTTTCTAACTGCGTTTCACCAGGACCACGTAAACCAATACCGCCTTTTTGGCGTTCAAGGTGGGTCCAACCTCGGATTAAACGAGTCGACATATGACGAAGCTGCGCTAACTCAACTTGAAGTTTACCTTCATGAGTACGTGCGCGCTGAGCAAAAATATCAAGGATAAGTGTGGTTCTATCAAGTACCCGACATTGACAAACACGCTCTAAATTTCGTTCTTGAGACGGGCTCAACTGATGGTTAAAAATGACAACATCGGCATTGTGGATTTTGACAATTTCAGCTATTTCTTCCGCTTTGCCGGTACCGACAAATAGTTTGGGATGTGGTGCTTGACGGCTGCCTTGCACAACCGCCAAACTACTAACACCAGCAGAAGATACCAACATTTCTAATTCATGAAGATCTTCGCGATCCCCATCTTTAGGTAGGTCGATATGGACTAAAATTGCCTGTTCGCCAGATTCATAGCGGTCAAACAAGCATTACGCTCCTAATTTAAAAGTTTCCTGGTTCAGTTTCTTCGGTGTCTTCATTTCCCTGTACACCTTGAAAGTTGACTGCGCGTGCAGGTACAACTGTTGAAATTGCATGTTTATACACCATTTGATTAACAGTGTTTTCCAGTAAAATTACAAATTGGTCAAATGACTGAATTTTACCTTGTAATTTTATGCCATTTACCAAAAAGATTGATACTGGAATGCGCTCGCGGCGTAATGCATTTAAAAATGGGTCTTGTAACGATTGGCCTTTTGCCATGTTATTATTCCTTCGTTCTAGGTGTTATTATAATTAAGTGGCTGAACTGATTTAACAAAGCTAAATTTTGTCCAGCTACTACTAGCTTAGCGAACTTACTACACGATGCAAGTTTTCTTCATCACCGGTTGTTAACCATGTAACATCAGGCCAGCTTCTTAACCACGTTAATTGACGTTTAGCCAATTGACGTGTGGCTGCAATGCCGCGAAAAATCATTTCATCATGATCAATTTCACCCGCAAGGTAATCCCACATCTGTCTATAACCTACACAACGAATAGAAGGCATATTGGGATGTAAATCCTCACGTAGATATAGGGTCGAAACTTCTTTTTCAAACCCCTGTTCAATCATTATTTTAAACCTTTCTTCAATTCGATGATGTAATTCACTGCGATCATCGGGTGCAATTGCAAATTGATGAAAAGTATAGGGTAATGCTGGCTGCTTTTGCTTTTGCAATTCAGTCATCGTTTTACCTGTTATACGGTAAACTTCCAAAGCACGATTAATTCGCTGCGAATCATTTTCACTCATCTTTTGTGCGGCTTGCGGATCAACTTTAACCAGCTCTTTGTATAAATAAGGCCAGCCATGCTCTTTAGCTTGTGTTTCTAGTTCGGCTCTAACGTCTGCATCGGCCTCAGGTAATGGCGACAACCCATCAATTAGCGCTTTGAAGTACATCATTGTACCTCCAACCAATACAGGCACTTTACCTTGTTGATGAAATTTATCAATTTTTTCTATAGCATCACGTCTAAAATCAGCAACCGAATACGTTTCACTCGGATCAAGTAAGTCAATTAAATGATGTGGGGCACGAGCTAATTCGTCGGCATCAGGCTTAGCCGTACCAATATCCATACCTTTATAAACAAGCGCAGAATCAACGCTAATAATCTCAGTATTTAAATACTCACACAGTGAAATTGCCAATGCTGTTTTACCAGCAGCGGTTGGGCCCATTAAAAATATGACCGGTAAATTACTCAACACGAATACCTTAATTAAATTGCGTTAGATAAGAGTTTAGATCTATTTTAACTGCTTTTTCTCGCAAGCGTTCAATTGTTTGCGGATTATTTTGTAAGCGCGTTTGCTGCTCTAAAAAGGCATTGCTCGCATAGAACCGTGCGGGAATTATATTTACCTGCCATTGTAGCCATTCATCAATACTTGCTAACTGAGCCTTACATCCCTCAAGCAATGCATCTATTGCAGCACTTACATCTAATAAGTACAGACTTGTAGGCAGCTTCTTTACCATAACAAACTGCTTTTCTATTAATAACTCAAAACCTAGTAAGGTAAACCAAGACTGCTGAGCAGCAAGAAGCGCCGTGTCTTGTTTTGATACGTTAACACGCACTGGCAATAGGAGTGCTTTACCTTCAAGGCTGCCATGCTCTTTTATTTGTGTATGCCAATCATCCGCTAATGCGTATTTAAAGTGTGAACAATAAAGTTGATTTTCATTATTGAACACGCAAACGCCCTTTTCAATGCTTATTATATCGACAGTGCGCAGTGCTGTATCTGATACTTGCGTCTCATTAGATTGTACAAATGCTGCCGCAGTATCAAAGTGCTGCGCTTGTTGCTCATTCACGCCCTGATAAAACGCATTTACGTCATGGTAATTTTGGCTTTCGGCACGCACCTGTCTGCCTCCGCCCTGACGACTGCCATTATAAGAGGCACTGCTTGTAGATGGCGAATGACTTGGTTGTAATGACGACTTAGGATAATCAAAAAGTTCACTATTGGTCGTGTGTTCTTGGTTAAACGATGTAACCGGTGATTGATGCGTGTGAGCGGCTGGCGAATTAACAAACTCAGCTTGAAGTGGCACCACAACTTGTTTGATAGCTTGTAAAATAAAGTCATGTACCAAACGACCTTGATGAAAACGTACCTCATGCTTTGCCGGGTGCACGTTAACATCCACTTGGCGTGGGTCTATATCAATGTAAATCACAAATCCGGGTAACCCTTGCTCACCGCTGACCTCTTCAAATGCTTGACGAATAGCATGCAGAATAAGTTTGTCGCGCATCATACGATTATTTACATAGGTATACTGAGTAGTATTAGCCGATCCAACTGGCAATACCCAACCGTGAAGTTGCAACCCTGCTTCACCGGATTGAATATGCAGTCCCTGTTCTGTAAACGCTTTACCCGCCACTTGTGCGACTCGCGTAATCGCTTGAGCGGGATCAGTTTTAGCGCGATACTGGCGCACCACTTTTTCATTATGGGTTAATGTAATTGATACATCAAAACGGCTCAGCGCAATACGCTTAATAAGCTCATCAATATGACTAAATTCGGTTTTTTCGGTACGTAAAAACTTGCGCCGTGCTGGGGTATTAAAAAATAAATCTTTTACTTCAATTGTGGTACCGCTGGGATGTGCCACAGGCTTTACCTCTACGGCCATATCTCGGCCTTGTGCAAAGGCTTGCCACGCAGCTTCTTGATTTTCGGGTTTAGAGCTTAAGGTTAAGCGAGATACCGAGCTAATAGACGCGAGAGCTTCCCCCCTAAAACCAAGAGAACAAATATTTTCTAGGTCGTCTAGGGACTTTAGTTTACTGGTTGCATGGCGAGAGAGCGCTAATGTGAGCTCATCCTTTGCAATACCCGCTCCATTGTCGCGAATACGAATTAACTTGTGGCCCCCGCGTTCAATATCTACTTGAATACGTGTCGCGCCTGCATCAAGGCTGTTTTCTACTAACTCTTTAACCACCGATGCGGGACGCTCAACAACTTCACCCGCCGCAATTTGGTTTGCTAAGCGCGCAGGTAATATTTCAATACTCATAACAACCTTAAATGTGTGCGCTTTTAAAATTAACTCTGAGGAATATCAAGTTCCTGACCAATAAATAGCGTATTTGAACTGAGCTTATTAACTTGTTTTATTTTACTGATACTCACGCCATATCGACCTGCCAACATGCTCAGTGACTCACCAGGGCGTACTTTATGTTTTGTTGGGTATTGAGACTTTAATGACGCAAACAGTGAGTCGTCAGGCGGGTTACGTAAATAGTAATTTTTAATTGAGGTAAACATGGCTTTAGCTAAGCGCTCTTGATGATTGGCACTTTTAAGCAGTCGCTCTTCACGTGGATTAGAGATAAACCCAGTTTCAACCAAAATAGACGGAATATCTGGCGACTTCAATACTGCAAGGCTGGCATGTTGCGGCGCCTTTTTGTGCATTTTTGCTACTTTTTTTAATTCTTTTATCACTTCATCTGCAACACTTAGCCCTGTTTTCATGGAATGATCCATCGACATATCAAGCAAGGCTTGTGCTAAGTACTTTTCATTTGCAGCATCTTTAATTACATCGGCAGCACCGCCAAGTAACTCAGAGTGTTTTTCTTTATCCTCAATCCATTTACCAATTTCTGAATTGGCACGTCGCAGCGACAACACCCATACAGAAGCACCATTTGGCCCAGGGCTGGTAAACGCATCTGCATGAATAGAAACAAAAAAGTCTGCTTTTTTCTGGCGAGCGCGATTAGTTCGTGTATTAAGTTTAACAAAGTAATCGCCACTGCGAACCATACGCGAAATCATGCCTCGCTCAGCATCAATCATCCGCTCTAAACGCTTGGCAATCTGCAAAGTGATGTCTTTTTCGTAAGTACCTGATGGGCCAATGGAACCTGGGTCTTCACCACCATGCCCTGCATCAATAGCAATTACAATATCGCGCTCTTGGCTTAATTGGCGTTTTTTAGCCGCCGTTTGCGCAGGGGTAATTGCACCTTTAGCTTGGCTTTTATCGTATAAGTCGACCACCAATCTATTTTTATAAGGGCCTGTGGGGGCTAGTGCAAATATAACCGGTTTAACTGGCCCATTTAATTCAAACACTAAACGCACGCTGCGTTTATTTTTAGGTTTTGAGTAACGTAACTTACTAACAATTTGATGTTTTGGTGGCACACCTGGCAATTTTTTTAATTCATCAGTGTTTTCTAAATCAACCACTAAACGACTTGGATTTTTTAGCATAAAGTAACTGAAGTCGGGTTTATCATCGAGATCAAACACCACCCGAGTGCTATCAGGTGATGGCCAGACACGCACACTATTAATAGTGTTTTGCGCCCACAATGGCAAGCTCACTAAAAAAACCATGAGGTAAATAAAAAGTTTAACTAAACCACGACTCATTTTGATAATCACTGCCTTAACTATTTTATTATCTATTATTTAGTTTTTCGACAATTGCTACACCACGCTCACTAGCACTGTTAATAACAATTTTACGTTCATCACCTACATAACTTAGCGTAGCATTTAGATCGGGAACAGGAATAAATTCTCCGCCTTTTTCCGGCCACTCAACAATACAAGTTGCCGTTTCTGAAAAATAATCACGAATTCCCATAAATTCAAGCTCTTCTGGGTCACCTAATCGGTATAAGTCAAAATGATAGACATTGCCACGCACAAGCTCGTAAGGTTCAACAAGTGTATAAGTGGGACTTTTAACCTTACCTGTATGACCAAAACCTTGCACTATACCGCGAGTAAATGTCGTTTTACCGGCCCCCAAATCACCATGCAAATAAATAACTGCGCCCTGTTCTATTATGGCAGCTAATTTATTACCCATAGCAACAGTGGCATTTTCATCGACTAAATGAAAATCAAAACTACACGACATGATTACCTCAAAATTTACGAAAAGCGCATATTTGTTAATCATACCAGATTATTTATTTAAGGTGATACTGCCTCTTTTTTAAAGATAAAAAAACCGGCCTGAGCCGGTTTTTAATTAGCATGAACTTTACAGCCCTAATTTCTTCTCAAGGTAGTGGATATTTGTGCCACCATTTTTGAAGTTTTCATCTGCAAGAATACGTTTATGCAGTGGCGTATTGGTTTTAATACCATCGATAACGAGTTCATTAAGTGCATTACGTGCTCGGGCGATAGCGACATCACGGTTTTCACCGTAAGTGATCAGCTTACCAATCATAGAATCGTAATGTGGAGGAACGGTGTAGTCAGCGTAAATATGACTGTCCCAACGAATACCTAAACCACCAGCTGGATGAAAACGGGTAATTTTACCAGGTGATGGAATAAAGGTTTCTGGGTCTTCAGCATTAATACGACACTCAATAGCATGACCACGAATAACCACATCTTCTTGAGTGAATGACAAAGGCTGACCAGCGGCAATTTTTAACTGCTCTTTGATTAAATCAACACCGGTAACCATTTCAGTTACAGGGTGCTCAACCTGAATACGGGTATTCATTTCAATGAAGTAAAATTCACCGTTCTCGTATAAAAACTCAAACGTACCCGCACCACGATAACCAATTTCGATACATGCGCGAGTACAACGCTCACCAATGAACTTACGTACTTCTGCAGTAATCCCTGGTGCTGGTGCTTCTTCAACTACTTTTTGGTGACGACGCTGCATTGAACAATCACGCTCACCTAAGTGAACCGCATTGCCTTGACCGTCGGCCAATACTTGTACTTCAATGTGACGTGGGTTTTCAAGGAATTTCTCCATGTAAACCATGCTGTTGCCAAAGAACTGCTTTGCTTCTTGTTGCGTAAGCGAAATTGAATTGATTAACTCAGCTTCGTTGCGAACAACACGCATACCGCGGCCACCGCCGCCGCCAGCTGCTTTAATAATTACTGGGTAACCAATACGCTTAGCAATTTGCATGTTGCGTTCTTTATCATCCGATACCGGACCATCAGAGCCAGGTACACAAGGAACACCCGCTTTACGCATCGCTTCGATTGCCGATACTTTATCGCCCATTAGACGAATAGTATCGCCACGAGGACCGATAAAAACAAAGCCACTTTGCTCAACTTGGTCGGCAAAGTCTGCATTTTCAGCAAGAAAACCATAACCAGGATGGATAGCGACCGCATCAGTAATTTCTGCTGCGGCAATAATGCGTGGAATGTCTAAGTAACTTTCAGTTGCTGCTGGTTTACCAATACAGATGGTTTCATCTGCTAGTAATACGTGCTTAAGATCGCGATCCGCCGTTGAATGCACAGCAACCGTTTTGATCCCAAGCTCTTTGCAGGCGCGCAATATACGAAGTGCAATTTCACCTCGGTTTGCAATGACTACTTTATCTAACATGAGAGTTGGCCTTTTACGTTGCGCTATTATTCAATGATGAATAAAGGTTGATCAAATTCTACTGGCTCGCCGTTTTCTACTAAGATAGCTTTTACTGTACCGGCTTTATCTGACTCAATTTGGTTCATCATTTTCATTGCTTCAACGATACATAGCGTGTCGCCAACTTTAACCTGAGAGCCCACTTCAACATATGCTGGTGCTTCTGGAGAAGCTGCTGCATAAAAAGAACCTACCATAGGTGATTTAACTTGATGACCTGTAGGGCCTGCAGGTGCTTCAGACTCTACGGCTGCAGGTGCTGATGGTGCAGCCGCGGCTGGAGCAGGTGCTGCTGGGGCGTATTGCTGAGGTGCGAATTGCGCGTATGCAGGACCGGCACTCATGTTGTTACGGTTAATACGTACTGATTCTTCACCTTCAGTGATTTCTAGTTCTGCAATACCTGATTCTTCTACTAATTCAATTAGTTTTTTGATCTTGCGAATATCCATAAACGACCCGCCTATTAGTTTGATAGTTTAAATTTAGTTTGAGTTTTGCAATCGGCTCACCGCTGCATGTAAAGCAGCGTGATAACCCATTGCACCTAATCCACAAATAACGCCTTGCGCCACATCAGAAAAATAAGAATGATGGCGAAACGTTTCACGTGCATGCACATTACTTAAGTGCACTTCAAAAAACGGAATATCAACGCTTAGCAATGCATCACGTAATGCGACGCTTGTGTGCGTAAATGCTGCAGGGTTAATTATTATGTAATCAACCGCTTGCCAAGCATCATGAATGCGTTCAATGAGCGCTTGCTCACTATTACTTTGAAAATGCGTTAACTCCACACCTAAACTATTAGCAGCGCTGTTTAACTCGCTCACAATATGCTCTAAAGAATGCGAACCGTACTTATCGGGCTCACGCTTTCCTAGCATGTTTAAATTTGGGCCATTTATAACTAAAATCTTTAATTTTGCAGCCATAATACGCGATATATCCTATAAGTAATGAGTTAAGCGTTACTAACTAATTTTTCACTAAAAAGTAAGCTGAAAAAAGTAAGATAGCAACAATTTCTCACGTTAACCAACTATTATAGTGATTTCGAAGTAAATAGCAGCAAAATACTGGTCTAATCTCTATTTTGGGGACGAATCTTGAGGGGAATAATGGCACAACATTAACAATCATGTTGTGCCATATAGAATGGTTATTCAGCGCTGGCACGCACTGCAGCAAGGTGCTTAGCGAAATCATCCGCATTTAAAAAGCCAGTAACACGTTGTGCACTTAGCTCTTCACCTTGAGTATTGAAGAATAAAATACTCGGTAAACCAAACACTGAATATGCTTCCATTAGCTCAATTGTTTCATTATCACTTTGGGTTAAGTCAATTTGAATCAGTTGGTAATGGCTAAACTCACTTTGTACTTGCGGGTCGGGAAAGGTGTAATGCTCAAACTCTTTACACGCTACACACCAGTCAGCGTATAAGTCCACCATTACCATACGACCCTCACTATTTGCTTGTGAAACTGCTTGCTTTAACTCGGCTAAGTTAGCAACGTGCTTAAACTCATTGCTTTGCGAGGTTGTTTGTAAACTCACGGCTTGTGTTGGCCAAAAATAGTTTTTGGTTAAATTAAAGCCAGAAAGCATCAATAAAACAGCTATAAACCACAATAAGGTTTTTAATTTGCCTTGAGTTTGGGCGCTTTGCCAATAATGGAAATAAAGCGCTGTGGCGATAGCTAATAGACCTGCTAATAGTAAAATTATCTCGATATCGATAATGCGCTCTAGCAAAATAAGTGGCACAACTAACATAATAAAACCAAATAAGGTCTTAACTTGTTCCATCCATCCGCCAGCTTTCGGTAATAACTTACCTCCCGATGTACCAAGGAGTAACAACGGTAAACCCATTCCTAGGCTAAGTACATAAAGCGTTAGTCCACCCACTAAGTAATCGCCGCTTTGTGCCACAAATAATAATGCGGCTGATAAAGGCGCAGTGGTACAAGGTGATGCAATAAGCCCTGATAAAACCCCCATCAGGAATACCCCAATGTAGTTACCGCCTTTTTGATTGTTACTCACTTGGGTTAGCTTGTTCATCATGCCGCTGGGTAACTTTATTTCGTACCAACCGAACATCGACATAGCCAACAACACAAACAATAAGCTAAAACTTATTAATACATATGGGTGCTGTAAGTAACCTTGTACTTGTCCGCCTAATGCAGCAACCACTAACCCCAATGCGGCATAGGTAACCGCCATGCCTTGAATATAAACAAATGATAGGGCAAATGCTTTTTTGGTAGACAGGTTCTTTTGACCCGCAATTAAGCTAGATAAAATAGGAAACATCGGAAATACACAAGGTGTAAATGCCAAACCTACGCCCACAGCAAAAAATATAGCTAAATTAACCATTAAGCTTTGGCTGGCTAACTGCTCTGTAAAGGTGAGCCCTTTCTCGGGTGTTGCTGTAGTAACAGGTTTTTCTACAGGTTGGCTAAGTGCCGCAAATGCACTACTTGCTGCTGTATTTTCATTAGTATTAGTTTCACTTGCTAGTACACTTAATGGAATGCTGATGATTTCAGGTGGATAACACAGTCCTGCTTTTGCACAACCTTGATAACGCACCTTAACAACGCCATCTTCACTGATATTACTCAACTTGCTAATAACGCTGATAGAATTAAAAAACACCTCAGTTTTGCCAAAAAACTCATCTTCAATTATTTCACCAGAGCCCAACTCAGGCACATCAATGCTGGCACCTTTGGCAATAATTTCTATTTTGTCTTTATATAGATAATAGTCATCAGCGATATCCCAACCAACAAATAACGTACTTCCTTGCTGGTCAAAATCAAATACAAACGCTTCATTGACCGGTAAAAATGTGTGCTGAGTCGGTTTTAGAAAATCCTCAAGGGTATTTTGTGTTGCCCAAGCAGGCGCCATTAAAACGCCTAATAAAAAAAATAAAATAAAGCGCATTAATGAAGCACCTCATCCATCCAATTAAAGTAAGCCAAGTTACCCGTTGCCACATCAACAACTTGTATTTCTGGTACTTCGTAGCTGTGAAGATCTTTTAAGGTTAAAAATACATCGTTCATTTTGTCAGCCTTAGTTTTAATTAGCAGCTTTACTTCAGTTGCTTCAGCTACTTCACCTTCCCATATGTAAATAGAACTCATGGCCGGTAAAATATTTACACAAGCGGCTAGTTTCTTTTCTATTAGCGCCATAGCCAATAAACGGGCTTCATCGTTATCTTTGCAAGTGGTAAAAATAAGTTTAAATTGCGTTGTCATAGTGAACCTTTACTTGTTTACGGGGGTCTAGCCCCATAGTAGCTGATAGCGGGTGTAATGTGTAGACACGAACTCTGTCTACATTTTGGGTCTTTGCAGTAAATTGATTTAGACCCGCCACCTGCAACTTTACTTACATTAAAGTTTATTACTTACTCTTATTAGCTTGAAAATAGACCCGACAACCCTCACTTATATTTCACTAGCACCTTAATAAGTGTCATTTTTTTAGAGAGTCTTATGTTTAGAATTTTATTTTTGCTGTTTATCATCATCCCAATTATTGAAATTGCCTTACTAATTCAGGTTAGTGATGTGATAGGTGGCTTCGCAACAATTGCTTTAGTGGTACTAACCGCGATTGTGGGTGCGAAAATGGTGAAACAGCAAGGAATGGGCGCACTACAAAACGTACAAGTGCAAATGGCTCAAGGACAAATGCCTGCTAAAGAATTGTTTACCGGTATTTGCGTAATTATTGCAGGGGTACTTTTATTAACACCCGGCATTATGACAGATGTATTTGGCTTACTACTCCTTACCCCTGCTATTCGTAACAAATTAGCTGCAGGACTTGCTAGTCAAGCAACTGTAAGAATGAGCGCTAGTATGCATCAAACAGGTACTTCAGGGTTTTCGCAAACTCATCAACCAATGCATCACGAGCAAGATGAAAACCGCCCTAAAACCATAGATGGTGAATACGAGCGAAAAGATTAAAAATTTATCATTTTTTCTCTTGGAATTTTTCACTCCACCCCCATTAATAAAAGCAAATTAGATACACTTTTTTCTGTATTGTTCAGAAACTGTTAGGAGAACTAAAAACATGAACATTCGTCCTTTACAAGATCGCGTAATCATCAAGCGTCTAGAAGAAGAAACCAAGTCTGCTGGCGGTATTGTATTAACTGGCTCTGCAGCTGAAAAATCAACTCGTGGAGAAGTTGTTGCCGTAGGTAATGGTCGCGTTTTAGAAAATGGTGACGTTCGCGCGTTAGAAGTGAAAGCCGGTGACACTGTGTTATTTGGCTCATATGTTGAAAAAACTGAAAAGATCGAAGGTCAAGAATACCTGATCATGCGTGAAGATAATATTTTAGGCATTGTAGGCTAAACCTACTTTTCGTTTAACACACATTTTAAGAATTTAGAGGAAATTAAACATGGCAGCAAAAGAAGTACTGTTTGCAGGCGACGCACGTGCAAAAATGCTAACTGGCGTAAACATTTTAGCAAACGCAGTAAAAGTAACATTGGGCCCTAAAGGTCGTAACGTTGTACTAGACAAATCATTTGGCTCTCCAGTAATCACTAAAGATGGTGTTTCTGTAGCTAAAGAAATCGAACTTGAAGACAAATTTGAAAACATGGGCGCACAAATGGTTAAAGAAGTAGCGTCTAAAGCAAATGATGCTGCTGGTGACGGTACCACTACCGCAACCGTGCTTGCTCAATCTATTGTTAACGAAGGTCTTAAAGCGGTTGCTGCGGGTATGAACCCAATGGATCTTAAGCGTGGTATTGATAAAGCAATCATTGCTGCAACAGCAGAACTTAAAGCTCTTTCTGTTCCATGTTCTGATACTAAAGCAATTGCACAAGTAGGTACTATTTCAGCTAACTCTGATAAAGAGATTGGTGAAATCATTGCTGATGCAATGGAAAAAGTAGGCCGTAATACTGGTGTTATCACGGTTGAAGAAGGTCAATCACTTGAAAACGAACTAGATGTTGTAGAAGGCATGCAGTTTGACCGTGGTTACTTATCTCCATACTTCATCAACAACGCTGAAAAAGGCGCAGTTGAACTAGATAACCCATTTATCTTACTTGTAGATAAAAAAATATCTAACATCCGTGAATTATTACCAACATTAGAAGCGGTTGCAAAAGCAAGCAAGCCTCTACTAATCATCGCAGAAGACCTTGAAGGTGAAGCGTTAGCGACACTAGTAGTGAATAACATGCGTGGTATTGTAAAAGTATCAGCGGTTAAAGCACCTGGCTTTGGCGATCGTCGTAAAGCAATGCTACAGGATATCGCGGTATTAACTGGCGGTACTGTAATTTCTGAAGAAATCGGCCTTGAACTTGAAAAAGCAACAGTTGAAGACTTGGGTACAGCTAAGCGCGTAGTAATCACTAAAGATGATACAACAATCATTGATGGTGCTGGTGAAGAAGAGGGTATCAACGGTCGTGTTGCTCAAATCAAAGCACAAATTGAAGAAGCGACTTCAGACTACGATAAAGAAAAGCTACAAGAGCGCATGGCTAAGTTAGCTGGCGGTGTTGCTGTAATCAAAGTAGGTGCCGCTACTGAAATTGAAATGAAAGAGAAAAAAGATCGTGTTGAAGATGCATTACATGCAACTCGCGCAGCGGTTGAAGAAGGCGTAGTACCAGGTGGTGGTGTTGCCTTAGTGCGTGCTGCTAGCAAATTAGCAGACTTACTAGGCGATAACGAAGACCAAAACCACGGTATTAAAGTGGCACTTCGCGCGATGGAAGCACCACTTCGTCAAATCGTTACAAACGCAGGTGATGAAGCATCAGTTGTTATTAACGCAGTTAAAGGCGGCGAAGGTAACTACGGGTACAATGCAGCCACTGGCGAATACAACGACATGATTGAAATGGGCATCCTAGATCCAACGAAAGTAACGCGCTCTGCATTACAATTTGCAGGATCGATTGCTGGTCTAATGATCACTACAGAGGCTATGGTTGCTGAAATTCCTAAAGAAGAAGCAGCTGGTGCACCTGATATGGGTGGCATGGGCGGCATGGGTGGAATGGGCGGCATGATGTAATCATTCCCTCACACACCTAGCTCAAATAAAAACCCAGCTTCGGCTGGGTTTTTAGCAATAGAGATAAAATAAATTCACTAAACAACAATAAAATTAACTCAGTGTATTCCAATGCAACTGAGTTCCTGCAAGCTATACCAGAGTAAATTTTATTTAACATGATTAAGGATATTAAGTTGAATACAAAACCTGAAATTATCATTTCATCGCTGGATGCAGATAGGTTGTATGCACTGATGGAGTCGTTGCCTGCAAACAGTTTTGCGGGTGAAAAAGAACTTGAAGCAGAACTTGGTAGAGCTAACATAGTGGAGCCGCACGAAGTTCCCGCAACCGTGGTAACCATGAATTCAACAGTGAACTTTGTTGTTGAATCTACAGGTGAGGAGTTTACTTTAACGCTTGTTTACCCAAAAAATATTGATTCAAGTGGCAACAAAATATCAATCTTAGCCCCTGTTGGTAGTGCATTACTTGGCCTTTCACAAGGAGATCAAATTGAATGGCCAAAGCCAGGCGGAGGGTTAATAACAGTAACTATTAAAGAGGTAACTTATCAGCCTGAAAGAGCTGGTGAGCTTCACAGATAGTAGCCAAAACAAGCAGCGAAGACATTAGCTAGCACAGCCAGTCACTGCTGCTTTTACTATTTATGATTGATCAGTGCTCTTACATGCGCAAATAAGTCACTGGCTAACATTCCTCTTTGCCCTGATTGTTCACAGGCTCTATCACCCGCCTTTGCATGTAACACAACGCCATAACATGCTGCCTCACTGGTATTTAATCCTTGAGCCATTAACGCCCCAATTATACCACTAAGCACATCACCACTTCCTCCTACAGCCAAACCAGGGTTACCATTTTCACATATCCAAGTATGCTCGGTATTATCGATTAGCGTACCTGCGCCCTTTAAAATAGAGGTCGCTGCGAAGTTGATCGCACATTGTCGAGCATAATAAAAACGATCAGACTCAACCTCAGAGGTAGTTAAGTTTAATAACCGTGCAGCCTCTGCAGGATGAGGCGTTAGCACGGTATTATTTAATTTATGAGAAGATGATTGCTTAGCTAATAAGTTTAAGGCGTCTGCATCAATAACAGTAGGGATATTGTTTTGCTGGCAATAACAGATTGCCTGATCAAAGGTTTTTTGGGCCCATTCATCTTGACCTAAACCTGGACCGATAACTACACACGTTGACCATGCTAGGGCATCATCCAAGTGTTCACTAGTTACCATAAGCTCTGGTCGCCCGATGCTCACAGGTAAAACGGCATGTTCATGGGTATACACTTTTACCATTCCAGCACCAGACCTTAATCCACTTTCAGCACTTAATCTAATAGCTCCTGCAGAGCCGTGGTTTCCTCCTATACATAATAATTTTCCATGACTACCTTTATGGCTACTCACTGAGCGCTCAGGCAAAGGTTTAAAGCAGTCTATATTGATAATCTGAGCAGAAGGGGTGGCTAGTTTCATAAACTGCTCGCCAATACCTAACTCGTCGAAATACAACTGCCCGGCATGCTGCTTTCCTTTAGTCGTGGTGAGTCCTTGCTTTATCCCAACTAATGTCATTGTTTTGGTGGCCATAATGGCTGTTCCTTGAGGACAGCCTGTATCTGCATTAATACCTGACGGTACATCAATACTCAGTATTGGTTTAGTGCTTTCATTTACCGCTTTAATAATAGTAGCAACATTATCGCGTACCGTATTCTCAAGACCAGTACCGAGTAATGCATCAATTATCACATCACACTCATCGAGTGCATCAGCGTTAAAGTTACAAATTTCACCACCGGAATCAATCCATTGCTTTTGTGCTTTTGCTGCATCTCCGGATAAGGCTTTATTCGGATTAATCGCGCAAACAACTACATGCCGATCTGCTTGTTTGATTAACCGAGCTACCTCATAACCATCTCCAGCATTATTTCCATTACCTGTAATAACTAACGTTTGTTTTGCATTAAAGGTTTTCCAACAGCAAAAAACAGCCTCCGCTGCACGCTGCATCAGCGTGTAAAGGTCTGCGCCGGTAGTATGGACTGCTTGTTCTTCATACCCTTTTATTTGTTTTGACAAATAGGTCAATTGCTCGCACTTAGGTGGCGTTAGTAGTAATGACATAAACAGCTCAATTTAATAAGAATACTTAATTTCATTTTGGGCTTTATAAATTCTTTTTCAAGTAAAACATAGTTATGTAATCTATAAGGCTTTATTTAAGGAGCTATTAATTTTATATAACGAGGATAACCATACAAGAGAAGTTAATAGGAGGTCAGCGTAAAGCAGGGCTTATTTTACCTAAAGCCGGATGCCTTGCACTTCTCTTACATTTGAAGTCGGTGTGCTACTTCGAAGCGACAGCAAAGTAGTATGTTCGTAAGCGTCCGGCCAACCACACCTAGCAACACCATTTTTTGTATTTGAAAATACC
>NZ_JASDDE010000054.1:0-26530 GCF_030407565.1 Pseudoalteromonas sp. APC 3694 | reverse complement strand
GTTAGCGCTGAAAATAGCTGCTTGAGATGGATTTATTATCCGGAGTTCAGGTTATCAACACTTTTCAAGCGTATAAATTGTAAATATATGTGTATTTAATACAATAAATTAGGTTAATTGCTCTAATTCGGTAATTAACGTTAATGCTTGTTCATTAGTCGTTCCACATACATCTAAAGTGGCGCTAAAATCACTACACACTTTTGGGCGCGACTCATCACCAAATAGCTTACATAAATTACGCTCATCCAGCTGAATACAACGTTCTCCGGCCTTTTTACCATTTGGCATACCCGGTATTGGCGAGCTAATACTTGGTGCAATACAACATGCTCCACAGCCTAAACGGCACGCCATTGATTGTGTTTTCATTATAACCTCAGTAATAAATTTTAATTATATTGTTGCTGCTTTGCATACAAACAGAGCGATTTGTTCTATTTGCAACCGCATTATGCAATGACTTGTTACATCTTCAAACACACTGTAAACACTTTGTTGCGTATCATTAGTTCATCAGCACAATTTATGAAGGAATGCCCTGTGGCGACTAAAAAACAAATAATACTCCCTATCGCGGTCCTTGTTGGTGGCATCGCCCTCGCAGCGGGCTTTTCAGCAATGAAAAAACCACCAGAAGAAAAACCAGAACAAGATACTCGCCCATTGGTTGCAGCACAACCTATTCACCTTGATGCAATCACTCTCGATGTTAAATCGTACGGTATTGTGCAACCTAAAGACCGCACTGAACTCATTGCTCAGGTAAGTGGCCAAGTTATTTCTGTTGCAGGGCAATTTGTTGAAGGTGCCTTCGTAAAGCAAGGGGATATTTTAGCACGAATTGACCCAAATGATTACGAAGCTGATTTAATTGAAGCTGAGGCCGGGCTCGCCCAAGCAAGTTCAGCGCTTGAGATTGAACGTGCACAAGCGCATGTTGCTAAAGCTGAATGGGAACGAATTAAAGCAGACTCAAGCGATATTACCGCTTCTGCGCTTTATTTACGTAAGCCGCAATTAGCAGAGAAAATGGCGCGTTATCGCTCAGCACAAGCAAGTGTAAAACGTGCTAAACGTAATTTAGAACGCACTTATATTAAAGCCCCCTACGATGCAATTATAAACGCGCGTAGCATTAGTTTAGGTTCTGTTGTAAATCCAGGTAATAGCTTTGGCTCACTCAGCGCCACTTCGGTCGCTGAAGTACGTTTACCGGTTGCCGATAAAGAGCTGCAATATTTAAATAATGGCGGTATTGGTGCAACAGTGTTATTTAGTGCGCAGTTCGCGGGCAAAGAAACCACATGGCAGGCTAAAGCGGTACGCAGTGAAGGGGTGATAGATCAAAAAAGCCGTATGAGCTATTTAGTAGCACAATTACCAACCCCATATGCTAACAAAACTCAACCATTGCGTTTTGGCTCCTATGTTAACGCTAGCATAGAAGGTCGTGCAGTTAATAACGCCATTGTTGTGCCACATCATTTAGTCAAAGAAAATAAAATTGCGATATTAAATGACGATTTAACCCTGTCGTTTAAAACTCTTAACATTATACGTGAACAAAACGGCATGGTGATCGCAGACCAAGGGCTTAATGAAGGTGAACAGCTAATTACTTCTGCCCTTGAATACCCTACCGAGGGAATGGCGGTAAAAATTGAAGACGTTGTAACAACCCCAGACGTTACTCAACTTGCATTGAAACAGGAGTAACTTATGTCTACACGTGAAAAAGGCCTAATTGCATGGTTTGCGCGCAACCCTGTTGCAGCAAATCTATTGATGATATTTATACTTATTGGTGGCATTTTAACGGCGTTTACTATTCGCAAACAAATGTTTCCACAATTTGAAAGTAACTGGATCAGTGTCTCTGCGGTATACCCTGGCGCAGCCCCGCAAGAGGTTGAGGAAGGCATTACTATAAAAGTTGAGGAGAACCTTGAGGGTATAGAGGGAATAAAGCGCCTTATCACCTACTCCAATAGAGGCTCTTCACAAGCATGGATTGAAATAGAAGAGCAGTTTGATCCGCAAGAAGTACTCGATGAAATTAAAGTACAAGTGGATTCAATCAATACGTTTCCTGCGGGTATGGAGCGCCCTATTGTTCGTCGCGATAAATACGAACAAGAAGTAATGATACTTGCCCTTTACGGTGACATGAGTAACTACCAACTTAAAGAGCTCGGTAATGATATAAAAGATGAGCTTCAGGCACTGCCTAATATTAATTTAGTTAACTTTAATGGTGGCCTTAATTACGAAATTGGTATTGAAGTAAGCCCAGACAAACTGCGTGCTTATGGATTAACGTTTAGAGATATTGCCAGTGCAGTGCAAAGCTTTTCTGCCAATATGTCAGCTGGGCAAATTCGCTCTGAAAATGGCTATATTTCAATGCGCGTTGAGAAACAAGCCTACCGTGGTAGCGAGTTTGCAAAACTACCACTGATCACCCTTGCCGATGGCGCGCAAGTATATTTAGGTGACGTTGCCACTATAAATGATGGCTTTGAAGAAGGCCTGCAATACTCAAAATACAATGGTAAAAACTCATTGTCGTTTGAAGTAAACGCCTCTAAAGATCAAGATATTACCGATGTTGCTAAAGTACTTAAAACCTATATGGCTGAAAAAGAATCGCAACTGCCTGCAGGTGTTAAGCTCTCTCCTATTGTTGATTTAACTTACTACCTCGAAGGTCGCCTCGATATGATGGTCGACAATATGATTTGGGGTGGCTTACTAGTTATGTTGGTATTAGCGCTGTTTTTACCATTACGTTTAGCTTTTTGGGTAATGATGGGTTTACCTGTGTCATTTTTAGGTGCCTTTTTGTTTATGCCAATTGGCTTTTTAGATGTCACCATTAACTTAGCCTCGTTATTTGCCTTTATACTGGTGCTTGGGATAGTGGTTGATGACGCCATTGTTGTGGGCGAATCTGCTAGTGCTGAAATAGAAAAACACGGCCATACACTCGATAACGTAGTACGCGGCGTAAAGCGCGTGGCAATGCCAGCAACATTTGGCGTACTTACCACTATTGCGGCATTTTTACCGCAAACTCTTGCTACAGGTCCAGGTGCGGCTTTTTCTAAAGCCATTGGTGGGGTGATTATTTTATGTTTAATTTTCTCACTAATTGAATCAAAACTTATTTTGCCGGCACATATTGCGGCAATGAAAGACCGTAAACCAAATCCAAAAAACCCGCTTCACCGTGCACGTAAAGTAATGGATAACGCCCTAAAAAGTTTTGTTGATAACTACTACACCCCGTTTGTTGGTCGCTGCATTCATTATCGCTATACCGTAATTGTCGGTTTTATGTGTTTACTGATTGTCAGTGCGGGAATGTTTGCCGGTGGTTTAGTTAAATTTGTGCCTAATCCTAAAATACCGCACGATTTTCCACGCATTGATATAGAAATGAACTTAGCGTCTTCTGAGCAAGCAACGCTTGAGACAGCTAAAAAAGTAGAGCAGCTAATATTGAGCGTTGATAATCAGCTCAAAGAGCAATACGGTAAACCGATGATCCGCGATTTATCAGTTAGCTTACGTGGGCGAACGCAAGCAAACATTATGGCTATTTTAGTTGAACCCGACCTGCGCCCTATTGATACCTTTGCACTGAGTGCCTTATGGCGCGAGCAAATGCCTAACTTACCGGGTGTTAAAACCCTAACCATTCAAGACAGTATTATGAACGGGGGTCGAGACGATGGCGATGTAAGCTTTAAACTCGAAGGTAAAAATGCACAAGTACTTAAAGAAGTCGCTGGTAAACTTAAAATCAAGTTACAAAGTATGGAAGGCGTAGGCGATGTTAATGACTCAATGCAAAGCGCCACCGATGAAGTACAGCTAGATTTAAAACCACTTGCTTACAGCATGGGGCTAACCCTTGCCGATGTGGCGTCACAAGTAAGCTTTAGTTATTATGGTCTTGAAGCACAACGTATTCTTCGCGAAGGTGAAGAAATTAAAGTGATGATCCGCTACCCAGAAGATGAGCGTAACTCAATCAGCGATATCGACAGCGTACGTATTATCACCCCCACAGGCGCTGAAGTACCATTAAGTGAAGTTGCTAATATTTCATTAGTTGATGGGGTTAATCGTATTCGCCGTGAAAATTCAAAACGTACAGTAAACGTGTGGGCTGCAGTAAATACTGACCAAGTAGAACCCTTTGCCATTGCACAACAAATTCGTGATGAGTACTTACCTTCATTACTTAAAAACTACCCAGGGGTACAAAGTAATGTGGCTGGTCGTATTCAAGAGGAAATGGATAGCGCTGATGAGCAATTACGTGACTTTGCGCTATCGATGATCATAATTTTTGCATTATTGGCTATTCCTCTGCGCTCTTACTCGCAACCATTAATTATTATGTCGGTCATTCCATTTGGTGTGGTTGGCGCCATGTTTGGCCACATGGCACTAGGTATGACCATGAGCAGCTTATCGATGTTTGGCATTATTGCGGTAGCCGGTGTGGTGGTTAATGACTCACTCGTGATGGTAGATTTTGTAAACAAAGCGCGTGCTGAAGGTGTGGCAATAAAACAAGCGGTAATGCAAGCCGGTGCACGTCGCTTTAGAGCCATATTACTAACTTCAATCACCACCTTTATTGGGGTCATGCCGATTATTATGGAAACCAGCTTACAAGCAAAAATTGTAATACCTATGGCGGTATCGCTCGCTTTTGGTGTGCTGTTTGCCACGGTAATAACGCTTATTCTTATACCGTGTCAGTATGTTGCGCTTGAAGATGCAAAACGCCTGATCCGCAAATGGCGCGGTAAAGATGCCCTAGTCGATGGCCAACCAGCAACGACGAATCACTAAATTAAGTAAAATCCCAACCAAAAAGCTCGGTATTATTATGCCGAGCTTTTTATTTATAGTTATAAAATAGCATTCAACTATTTGCCAGTTTGTCTCCCTACTGGTAATTTAACTCTAAATTTTGCTCTTAAAGGATTAACCATGGGCACATTTCAGCTTATCTTATTTATCGTCTTTGCCGTATTGACTACTCTGGGTTACAAAAAGAACAACCGTAATTTAATGCTATTGAGTGCAATAACTATTTCTTTTGCATTTGTAGGGTTAGAATTTTTACTCGGGTTTGATGAGGGATTATCAGGGACTGACTATGAATAAAAAAGTAATACATTGGCCAAGTATATCACTCTATTTAATCGCCTTATTCACGTTTATCGGTGGCATTATTGACTCCACCTATTCGAGCTTCCTCATTGGCTTTGGCTTTAGTTTTATGGGCTTTGCAAGCATTCGCTTAATCCCAGCAAACTTTCTTACTCGTAAACTAACTAGCCCTATAGCGGAAACTCTCGTTCGTAAAAGAGATATAGCAACACAAATTATCGGATTTTTATTACTCATTACTGGGTTAGCTTTATCTATGCTGTTCAACGTTTAATTGCGTGATTAAAAAGATCCTATGATGAGCATAATAAACTGCTCGTTTTTTATGCCTTTTACGTTATGGTATTTAATAATCATAATAAATAAGGCACAACTATGAATTCCCCTCAGTCTAAACACATTCCTCAAGAAGCATTTGATTGGTATGACGAATACGCTCACGGTTTAATTGATAGACGCACATTTATGAAAAAGCTTGGTGGCTTAGCCGCATTGGGCTTTTCAATGACGGTGCTTACAGGTGCATTATTACCTAATTACGCACAAGCCGAGCAAGTCTCATTTAACGACGATGACATAAAAGCCACTTACCAAGAATTTGATTCACCTGATGGCCATGGTTCGGGCAAAGGCTATTTAGTGGTTCCAAAAAATATACAAGGCAAACTACCTGTTGTATTAGTAGTACACGAGAATCGCGGCTTAAATCCGTATGTAAAAGATGTTGCAAGGCGACTGGCTAAAGCCGGGTTTATTGCTTTTGCACCTGATGCGTTATACCCACTGGGTGACTATCCAGGCAACGACGATGAAGGTCGAGCCATGCAGCGCACGATGGATCGCGTTAAAATACAAAATGATTTTGTTGCCGCCGCGCATTTTTTGAAGGCGCATCCAAATAGTAATGGTAAATTAGGTGCCGTTGGTTTTTGTTTTGGTGGCTATATTGTTAACTATTTAGCTGCCGTAGACAGTAATTTATTGACTTCGGGCGTGCCCTTTTATGGTACATCTGCAAGTGAAAGCTTACATAAAAACATTAAAGCGCCATTAATGATTCAGTTAGCTGAGCTTGATAAACGCGTTAACGCCACATGGCCTGAATATGAGCAGAGCTTAAAATCAAACAATGTTGATTACACTATGCACATGTACGAAGGCGCAAATCATGGTTTTCATAACGATTCAACTGGCCGCTACGATGAAAAAAATGCCGAACTTGCATGGCAGCGTACATTAGCATTTTTTTATAACCACTTAAGTTAACATTACTAAGCGTGTATTTGTTACTCGTTAATTAATACACGTTTATCAACAATTCCCTCTTTTACTAGCTGATTCAATAAGTGAGCGGTTTTTTCTCTGCACACATCGCGTAGTAGTCGTACAGCGGGAGTAATCGATTGTCTGCTTGGGCAAATAAGCCACAGCTCCCCTTGGGTGTGCTGATAGTTAGGCATCACAGTAACAACGCGTTTATTTAATAAGTCATCAGCAATATCTAACGCCGATTTAACCGCTAAACCTTTACCTGCCAAACACCAACGCCTGACTAAATCGCCATCATTTGAGGCACGTCTGCCCTGCATTTTTACTTTGTATTTTTTTTGGCCATCGGTAAACTCCCATACATTATTGATAATATCTTGCAGCTGATAAAATAACCCTTGATGCTGCGCTAAATCATCAGGGTGCTCTGGCTCACCATATTTAGCTAAATAGGTAGGTGTAGCACAGAGTAGTCGCGGTACGTTGCAAATTTTAAATCCATAAACACTGCTATCACTTGGGGAGCCATAACGCAGTGCAATATCAACCGAATCACGAAAAAAATCGATATTGCTATCGCTAATGTGCGTACGCAAGCTCACACTTGGGTACCTATCCATAATTTCATCAATCCAGGGGATCACTAGGTTGCGCCCTAAATCAGATGAAGTAGCCACCCGCAATTCTCCCTCAATAGCATCATGTTCTCCTTTGAGGTTTTGCCTTGCCGTTTCAAGTACAGCCAGCGCTTGTTCGCATTGGGGTATGTACCGCTCCCCTGCACTGGATAAACGCAAATGGCGAGTTGTTCTAATAAATAATTCGCAGCCAAGGGCTGATTCTACGCGCTTAATAGCCGCACTGGCGGTTGCTGTGCGCATATCTAACTTAGCAGCAGCTAAAGTAATACTTCGACACTCTGCTACTTTTAAAATCAGTTTTAAGTCATCAATCTGCATATTATCTATTTTTATTTGATAATGATTCAATAATTATGCTGTTTATTTTAAATAAAGCAAATTGTATTATGTTGCTCATACACTCAGTGAACACTGTTTATTAGCCCTTTTTTATTATGGAGAGACTATGACTCACCCTATTATTCGCGACCTTGAAAGCCGCCATACTGCTAAACGTTACGACGCGACAAAGCGCATTTCTCAAGACGATTTAACGGTATTGTATGACGCGATGCGTCTTTCTCCTTCGTCAATTAATTCACAGCCTTGGAAATTTATTGTGATTGAATCTGAAGCCGCAAAAGAGCGTATGCACACTACCTTTGCTAATAAGTTTCAATTTAATCAGCCACACATTAAAGCGGCGTCGCACATTATTTTATTTGCTCATAATCCGCAATATACTCGTGAAGATTACGGACACGTAATTGATGCCGATATAAAGAATGGCAGAACTCAAAAAGAAAACCGCGAGCAAGCTTTTGGCGCTTTTGCGTTTGTTGATTTAAATACCGATGAGCAAGGTAATAATGCCGCGTGGACCAAAGCACAAACCTACATTGCTTTAGGCAATACTATGCATGCAGCAGCACGCTTAGGGATTGATACCACGCCGATGGAAGGCGTTGATGCACAGCTAATTGGTGAAGAGTTTGCAAGCGAATTAGACGGCTACATCTGTGATGTGGCACTTGCGCTGGGTTACCATGATGCAGAAGAAGACTACAATGCTAAGCTGCCAAAATCACGTTTAAGCAAAAAACAAGTAATTCAGGTTTTATAAGTCAAAGCTGCTCACTTTAAATTGTTAGTGAGCAGCTCACTTTATTAGGCTAGTTTTGTGACCACAGACGCACTAATAACTTTGCCTTGATCAACATCTGCGGTAACAGTGCATAATGCACCATTAACTAAGTTTAAATTAGGAGGAATGTGGCCAATATCAGCATCAATGATCACCGGAAATAAACACCCACCAAAAGCGGCATTTAAGCCTTGGCGATAATCAAACCCTGGGTCTTGCCCTTGTAAGGTCACATGACGACCAATAATCACCCCATTTATATCATCAAACATGCCCGCTAATTTAAGTGACAATAAAAACCTTGCAACGGTCGCTGGCGTGAGCTCTGCGCTTTCTAAATAAAGTACAATACCTTGCGAGGCATTGTGCTTTTTAAACTCATGCAGAGCTAAAAAAGGCGAATCAAGTAACAGCCCAACCGTATCAAGACACCCACCAAACAACCGCCCTGACATTTCAATACTGCGCTTATCGGTGTAATTTAAACATTGCCATTGTGTGGGAACGCTGTGATCAAATAATGCATTCGGGTTTTGTGCGTAATCAGGCTTGCTATGTTGATGGTTAGTCGAGGGGGCTTGCTCAAACTCACTGCTAGCCTCATAGCTTAGGCTTTCAAAAATTTGTAAACAATACGGGTCTTTTTCATCAGGGTGTAATTGAATTAAATTAGCGCTATGCAGTGTTGCCCAATTACATTTTGCTGTCAGTGCACAAGCAATCGTACTGACATCTGAATAGCCCACTAACCATTTAGGTTTAGCGTTTTTAATTGCGCTAAAATCAAGCAGAGGCAATATTTCCATTGCCAGCTCTCCGCCCGTTGGCGGCATGATCGCATCTATTTCATCATCTAATAAAAAGCCCATTAATTGCTTGGCATGCTGCTTAGCTGTAAGTTGAGTTCGCGGCTCGTTTTGACGTAAAAACTCCCCCTCAACAATCTGATAACCTCGATGTTTTAAGCCATTAATGACAATATCTAACCGTGGATGGTATTTTGATTTGATCCCCGCTGATAAAGAACACACGGCGATTTTAGATCCCACTGTTAAAGGTGCCGGATACAGTATATTTGCCATATTATTTCCTTATTGAAGAATAGGTTACTACCATAACAACATAGCCTACATTTACAAACAATGAATAATATTCAACCGATTCTAAACCAAATATAAAAACCAAGCATAAAAAAACCAGTGCTTATTACTAAGCACTGGTTTTTATAAAACGTTAAAGTGAGTTAACTAATTAAATATACTCAACCTCAATGATTTCGTACTCTACATCACCTTTTGGCGTTTTGATAATCACAGCGTCATCCGCTTGTTTACCAATTAAGCCGCGAGCAATTGGTGAATTAACAGAAATTAAATTACTTTTAATATCTGCTTCATCATCGCCAACAATCTGATATTTAACTTCAGCGTCGGTTTCAACATTAACGATGGTTACTGTAGTCCCAAAAATCACTTTACCTGTATTAGGCATCTTTGTTACGTCAATCATCTGCATGTTTGAAAGTTTTGCTTCAATTTCTTGAATACGGCCTTCACAAAAACCCTGTTGCTCACGCGCAGCGTGATACTCAGCATTTTCTTTTAAGTCACCGTGTTCACGTGCATCAGCAATATCAGATACAATTTTTGGACGGGTAACAGTTTTTAATTCGTTAAGCTCATCGCGCAATAATTTTGCGCCACGAACTGTCATTGGAATTGATTGCATACTTTTCTCACTTAATCCCAAGGCCATGGTTATGGCCTTGGCACATTTCCTTAGTTCAATCGCAGGTGTAGTTCTTGAACAGACGTCACTTTACTGCGGTCATCTGCTTGGTTAGCAGTACAGTTAGCAAATGCCGCATTCAATGTCGTAGTATAATTGGTTTTGTGCTGCAATGCACCACGACGTAACACCTTCGAATCTTCAATCGCTTGGCGACCTTCGGTGGTATTAACGATATAGCTATACTCGCCATTTTTGATTCTATCAAGAATGTGCGGACGACCTTCGTATACTTTATTTACACGGCGAACCGTAATTCCAGCATCTTCAAGTGCAGCAGCTGTCCCACCTGTTGCGTCTAGCTCAAAACCAAGGTCTGTCATAGTTTTTGCTAGTTCTACAATACGTGGCTTATCGCTATTACGTACAGATAGTAACGCGCGACCACCACGTGGTAAAGTGTTGCTTGCACCTAATTGTGCTTTTGCAAACGCTTCGGCGAAAGTATCACCAACACCCATTACTTCACCCGTTGAGCGCATTTCAGGTCCACGGATAGGATCCACACCTTGGAACTTAGCAAATGGCAATACCACTTCTTTTACGCTGTAGTAAGGTGGAATCACTTCTTTAGTAATGCCTTGGCTTGCTAAAGATTGACCCGCCATACAACGCGCCGCTACTTTTGCAAGTGCTACACCCGTTGCTTTAGATACAAATGGAACTGTACGTGCTGCACGTGGGTTTACTTCGATAAGATACACTTTGCCATCTTTAACCGCAAACTGCGTATTCATCAAACCAACTACGCCAAGTTCAAGTGCCATATCAGTTACTTGCTTACGCATCACATCTTGCACTTCTTGCGTAAGCGAGTGAGCTGGTAATGAACATGCTGAGTCACCAGAGTGAACGCCTGCTTGTTCAATATGCTCCATGATGCCGCCAATAATCACTTGCTCGCCGTCGCAAATTGCGTCAACGTCAACTTCTATCGCGTTATCTAAGAAACGGTCTAGTAATACTGGCGCTTCATTTGATGCAGATACGGCTTCGGTCATGTAACGACGCAAGTCTTGCTCATCGTATACAATTTCCATCGCACGACCACCTAATACGTACGAAGGACGTACTACCAGTGGGAAACCAATTTCAACTGATTTAAGTAGTGCTTCTTCAGTAGAGGTAACCGTCGCATTTTCTGGCTGCAGTAAATCCAAACGCTCAACAAGTTGTTGGAAACGCTCACGGTCTTCTGCACGGTCAATGGCATCAGGTGAAGTACCAATTACAGGCACACCGTTAGCTTCAAGCTCACGCGCTAGTTTAAGTGGTGTTTGACCACCGTACTGAACGATAACGCCTTTTGGCTTTTCAACACGTACAATTTCTAGTACGTCTTCAAGCGTAATTGGCTCAAAGTATAAACGGTCTGACGTATCGTAATCGGTAGAAACCGTTTCAGGGTTACAGTTAACCATGATGGTCTCGTAGCCGTCTTCGCGAAGCGCAAGGGCTGCGTGTACACAACAGTAATCAAATTCAATACCTTGGCCGATACGGTTAGGACCGCCACCAATTACCATGATTTTATCACGGTCAGATGCGTTAGCTTCACATTCTTCATCGTAAGATGAGTACATGTAAGCAGTGTCTGAGCTAAATTCTGCGGCGCACGTATCAACGCGTTTGTAAACAGGTACAATATTGAGTTGATGGCGCTTTTTACGAATTTCAGCTTCTGATACACCAGCAATTTCTGCAATACGCGGATCTGCAAACCCTTTGCGTTTAAGTTTACGCAAGAAGTCTGCATTTAAGCCGGCCATACCGACTTCTGAAATTTTAGCTTCATCTTTTAGGATGTCTTCAATTTGTACTAAGTACCAAGGGTCAATCTTAGTCAGTTCGAACACATCTTCAACGCTCATTCCATGGCGCATCGCATCGGCAATGTACCAAATACGCTCTGCACCAGGCTCACGTAATTCACGAATGATTTTTTCTTTTGCTTTCGGGTCGTCAAGCGCCACAATTGGGTTAAAGCCCGTTGCGCCTACTTCTAAACCACGTAATGCTTTTTGCAATGACTCTTGTTGGTTACGACCAATCGCCATTACTTCGCCCACTGATTTCATTTGCGTTGTTAAACGGTCGTTTGCACCGGCAAATTTTTCAAAGTTAAAGCGAGGAATTTTTGTTACCACGTAATCGATTGAAGGCTCAAACGATGCTGGTGTTTTACCGCCAGTAATATCATTCTGTAACTCGTCTAACGTGTAACCTACAGCAAGCTTAGCTGCGATTTTAGCAATCGGGAAGCCTGTTGCTTTAGATGCAAGCGCTGATGAACGTGATACACGCGGGTTCATCTCGATGATAACCATACGGCCATCAACTGGATTTACACCAAATTGTACGTTTGAACCGCCGGTTTCAACACCAATTTCACGCAATACGGCCATAGAGGCATTACGCATAATTTGGTATTCTTTGTCGGTTAATGTTTGTGCTGGTGCAACCGTGATTGAGTCACCTGTGTGCACACCCATTGGGTCAAAGTTTTCAATAGAACAAACGATGATGCAGTTGTCTTTTTTGTCACGAACAACTTCCATTTCGTATTCTTTCCAACCAATTAACGATTCATCAATTAATAACTCGCTGGTTGGTGAAAGGTCTAAACCGCGCTCACAGATTTCTTCAAACTCTTCCATGTTGTAAGCCACACCGCCACCGGTGCCGCCCATTGTGAAAGAAGGACGAATAATACACGGTAAGCCGATACGGCTCATAGTATCGCGAGCTTCATCCATTGAATGGGCAATTTCAGCACGTGGACATTCAAGGCCGATGTTACGCATAGCAACATCAAAACGCTCACGGTTTTCTGCTTTATCGATTGCATCCGCCGTTGCGCCAATAAGCTCAACACCATGCTTTGCCAATACACCGTGCTTGTCTAAATCAAGCGCACAGTTTAATGCTGTTTGGCCACCCATTGTAGGCAGGACAGCATCTGGCTTTTCTTTTTCAATGATTTTTTCTACCACTTCCCAGTGAATTGGTTCGATGTATGTTGCATCGGCCATTTCTGGGTCAGTCATGATAGTTGCAGGGTTTGAGTTAACAAGTATAACTCGATAGCCTTCTTCTCTAAGTGCTTTACACGCTTGAGCACCAGAGTAGTCAAATTCACAAGCTTGACCAATTACAATTGGGCCTGCGCCTAAGATAAGAATGCTTTTTATGTCGGTACGTTTTGGCATTATTACTCCGGTTAAATTAGTGGTTACGCGCTTGCATCAAATCGATGAAGTGGTCAAATAATGGGGCTGCATCGTGCGGACCAGGACTCGCTTCAGGGTGACCTTGGAAGCTAAATGCTGGTTTATCTGTACGGTGAATACCTTGCAATGTGTCGTCAAATAACGATTTATGCGTTGCACGTAGGTTATCTGGTAATGTGGCTTCATCTGCAGCAAAACCATGGTTTTGTGCGGTGATCATTACGACATCGCGTTCAAGATCTTTAACTGGGTGGTTACCACCATGGTGGCCAAACTTCATTTTTACTGTTTTAGCACCTGAGGCAAGCGCTAATAGTTGATGCCCTAAACAAATACCAAAAATTGGCGTATCGGTTTCTAAAAAGGTTTTAATTGCATCAATGGCATAAGTACATGGCTCAGGATCGCCAGGGCCATTTGATAAGAAAATACCATCAGGGTTTAAGGCTAGTACGTCAGCGGCAGAGGTTTGTGCGGGTACAACCGTTAGTTTACAACCACGATCTACAAGCATACGTAAAATATTACGTTTAACACCGAAGTCGTAGGCAACAACATGAAACTTTTCATCATCAGCGTGTAAGGTTTTAAACCCCTCGCCTAATGTCCAGCTTGATTCGCGCCACTCAAAATTTTCCTTGGTTGAGACAACTTTTGCTAAATCCATACCTTTTAAGCCTGGGAAGGCTTGCGCGGCTTCGAGCGCTTTTTTCTCGTCTAGTTCGTCACCAGCAACAATACAGCCATTTTGTGCGCCTTTGTCACGCAAAATACGGGTTAGTTTTCTGGTGTCGATGTCCGCAATACCTAAAATATTACGTTCTTTTAAGTAATCATCTAACGATTGCTCGTTACGAAAATTACTCGCTAGCAGTGGCAAATCACGGATCACTAGGCCTTTAGCCCAAATATGACTCGCTTCTTCGTCTTCGCTGTTGGTACCCGTATTACCGATATGTGGGTACGTCAAAGTTACGATTTGTTCCGCGTACGATGGATCAGTCAAAATTTCTTGATAACCAGTCATAGACGTATTGAATACTACTTCACCGACTGACATGCCGTCAGCGCCGATTGCAGTACCGCGAAACACTGTGCCGTCTTCTAGGACTAACAGAGCGGATTTAGTCAAGTTAAACCTCCTAACAGTAAAAAACGGGAGTAAACAAATTGCTTAACACCCCGCCAATACCCAAATAATTGGTCAAAACCTGATTTCTGTGAGCTTAAATTGTTTTACGCAGTCTTAAATGATGCCGATGTAAACCACTAAACCTTCATTCATTTTTCTTGCCTAAAACTCTTTTTATTCCCACACAAACCCCGGTTTTGCTAACCATATGAGTATAATTGGAAACACGCATTTAGTAATTTTTGGCAAATTGGCTGCATTCTACATGAAGTTGGCTTTTAGGTCTAACGCTAATTAGTAAATTGCAATAAATAAGTGGTTATAACAAAAAACCACCTCAAAGCGTTAAAAAAGGAACTTAACTACTTTAAATCTAGCACATCTTGCATATCATAAAGTCCTGCTGGTTTATTTTTCAACCACTGCGCAGCTCTTATAGCACCTAGGGCGAAGGTCATTCGAGAACTTGCTTTATGGGTTAATTCAAGTCTTTCGCCCATTGTAGCGAAGTAGGCCGTGTGTTCACCTACTATATCGCCGCCTCTTAGCACCGAATAGCCAATTTCATTTTGTGATTTGGCCTGCTCTATGTTGTTACGATCATAAACAGCAACCTCATCATGATCCCACCCTTTAGCCTGTGCAATCGACTCGCCAATAGCTAATGCTGTACCCGATGGCGCATCGATTTTATGGCGATGATGCGCTTCAAAAATTTCTATATCTAAATCATCGCCTAGTTTTGTCGCTGCCGTTTGCACTAAGTTAAGCAGTAAATTTACGCCCACGCTATAATTACGCGCAAATACAATAGGGATATGTTTAGCGGCATCTGTTAATAGCGCCATATCGTCATGAGTTAAGCCGGTGGTGCCAATTACCATAGGTGTTTTTTGCTCAACGGCTGTTTTTAAATGATTTCTCATGCCTTCAGGCAAAGTAAAGTCTATAAGCACATCTACATTTTCAACCTGCTGTTCACTGCTAAACTTAATCTCTTTTGCCGCTGCGCTATTAAGCTGATTAACTGGCAGGTCTAATAACGGTGACTGACTGCGCACATAGGCCGCCGCTAATTGTGAATTTTTATTGATTGTTGCTGCTTCTACAAGTGCCAGTCCCATACGGCCATTCGCACCAAACACACCTACTCGATTCATCTTTTTACAACCTATGTATTTTTTAGTTAGCTAGATTTTATCTAAAACTCATGTAATAGTCAGGAAAGCTTATAAAAAAGCTTCGATTATTTTAGGGTCTGTTGACCTTTGCGGATTAAAATTTGTTCAAACTAGGGGCGGTTTAATCGCGGCGCGAGGTTTGTAACCTAGTGGGCTAAGTCAAAACCGAGCAAAGCTTCCGCGTCCTGCTCACGCCCCTTACCTACATCCATGTAGGCAACAAAGAGTAAATCGCTCCTAGGCAGAACCCTTCGGGCAGCGCCTGTTTGGCATTGATGCTGCGTTATCGCCTATTTATGGGGAATAACCACACCACATAGGCTCTGCCTTGCCTAAATACCAAACAGACTGCTGCAAATTTAACCTTGAAAGATCAACAGACCCTCATAATAATAACAGATAGCCTTTGCATTTAGCCATCTATACATTTAAACTTCTTTTTTTGCGCCGATTTGGTCTTTGGCTTGCGGGCGCTGTTGGGTTACTTATCTGGTTAGATAGTAAAACAAACAACTAAATTCAGCTAAAAGAGGGATGCTTTGGCTGTTTAATATATCAATCGACTTCGATTGCTATGAATAATTAACGAGGATTATGATGCAGCCATCATTTGATAAAAATAAAGCAAGATTTTCTTTGCTTCCCCTACTCACCTTTGTTGCTATTTTTTTAGGCTCAGGCTTATATTTACAATCTCAAGGGGTTGATTACGCGTTTTATCAACTCCCAGCACCAGTCGCTATTTTACCCGCGATTGTTTTAGCCTTTATTTTAAATAAAACCAGCATCAACCAAAGCGTAGAAACCTTTATAAAGGGCGTAGGTAATAACAATATTATCACCATGTGTCTTATTTACTTACTAGCGGGTGCTTTTTCGGCGGTTGCTGGTGCTACCGGCGGTGTGGATGCGGTTGTTAATGCCGGACTTTCACTTATTCCTCCTTCGTTACTACTACCTGGTTTGTTTTTAATAGCGGCGGTTATTTCTACTGCTATGGGCACATCAATGGGAACGATTGGTGCTATTGGCCCAATTGCCTATGCAGTATCTATTAAAACAGGAATTGATCCTGCTTTAATGGCCGGTACCATTGTATCTGGTGCTATGTTTGGTGATAACTTATCAATAATTTCTGACACCACGATTGCTGCTACGCGTACGCAAGGCTGTGAAATGAGAGATAAGTTTAAAGAAAACCTTAAAATTGCTGTTCCGGCCGCCATACTCACTATTGCATTGCTATTATTTTTAACGCCTGCAGCACAAGTAGTTGATACCAAAGACTACGATATTTTATTAGTACTTCCGTATGCCTTTATTTTAGTCCTGGCGGTAATGGGCTTTAATGTGTTTGTCGTGCTGTTAAGCGGTATTGTGTTTGCCGCATTAATGGGCTTTACCGGCAGCTATGAAGGTGCAAGCTTTGTAAAAGATATTTACAAAGGCTTTAGTGAAATGCAGGAAATATTTTTACTGTCTATGTTTATTGGTGGCCTCTCTGAGTTTATTCGTATTAATGGCGGCCTCGACTACATCGCTCAAAAAATTCAAGCTATTACTAAAGTCATTGCCAAATGGCACCGTAAAGTAGCCGATCAGTTAGGGATCGCAGCATTAGTTGTCACCAGTAATATGTGTATTGCCAATAATACCGTGTCTATTATTGTGACAGGTCCTATTGCTAAAAAACTGGCTGATGATGGCGAAATTAGTGGTAAACGTTCTGCCAGTTTATTAGATATTTTTGCCTGTGTAACCCAAGGGTCTTTGCCTTATGGCGCACAAGCATTATTACTCGGTGCTACATTTAAAATTAGCCCGTGGGATGTTTCAACCTCATCTTACTACTGCTTTATTTTAGCCTTTACTGCTATTGCTGTTATTTGTTTGCGCCGCAATAAAGCATAATCTCCTTTTTTACAGTGTATTAGCTGCGTGCTAATGCACTGTTTATCACAATAAAGAATTAACAAATTAACCGTGTTTGCTATAATGTAATATTAAGCGTGTCACATAAAATATGGTTATGAAAATTAAAAACTTACTTCCTCTCGTTGCACTAAGTGCGTGTGCCTTAAGTTCAACAGCTACCGCTGCTAATTGGAGCAATACGGCGCTTCATATTAACAATGGCAGTCATAAAAACCCATTTACTGAACAAAAATCTAATACCACGGTGTACTCAATTGAGCATGCTTCTGGGCATGATTATGGCGATAACTTTTTCTTTATTGATTACAGTACCGACAGCAACGATGATGGCTTTCAAGATCAAGACTTTTATTTTGAAGGTTACTCTACACTTAGTTTATCTGCGGTAATGGACGAAAAAGTAGCGTCAGGGGCGCTTGTTGATGTTGGCCTAACCATGGGAATTAATGCTGCAGGCGATGCCAAAGTGGTTAAATATTTACCAGGCGTAAAATTAAGCTGGGATGTGCCTGGTTTTAATTTCTTTTCAACCCTTATCAGTGCATACATTGATGATAGCGAAGGCGTTGCAAAAGGCGGTGCACCCATTGAAACTAACAGCTGGATGTTTGATGTAGCCTTTGATTACCCGTTCATGATTGGCTCGCAAAAGTTTAACGTAAAAGGCCATGCAGAGTACATTGCTGAACGCAAAGATGAGTTTGGTAACGATGTGCGTGCTTGGTTTTTAGCCCAACCTATTATTGTATGGGATATGGGACATGCGCTAGAAATGAAAGAAAATACCTTACTGTTAGGTATGGAATGGCAATACTGGCACAATAAATTTGGTACTGATGTTAGTGAATCAGTACCGCAAATTCATTTAGAATGGACGTTCTAGGTTCTAGGTTCTAGGTTCTAGGTTCTAGGTTCTAGTAACATGATAATTGAAAAGCCTGTCAGTTTAAATCTACAGGCTTTTTTAATTGTCTAACGACTATTTAAATCACAACCTACACTGCGGATTTTTACCTTGTGCTTTAGCTGTTTTTTGCTCGCTAAGCGCTTTACTCATTTGCGATTGTAAATTTGCAATACGGCTCGTTGGTGCCGGGTGAGTTGATAAAAACTCTGGCGTAGCTCCACTGCCCGCTTGGCTCATATTTTGCCAAAGCGTTACAGACTCTTTAGGGTTAAACCCTGCTTGCGCCATAAGATCTAAACCAATTGTATCTGCCTCTGACTCATGTGAGCGACTAAAGGGTAAAACCACACCATATTGAGCGCCTAAACCAAGGCCTTGCATAATTTCATTACGGTATTGCACGTTACCCATTTCAAGCGCCGCATTGCCCAGCTGCATACCCGTTTGTAAAATAGAACTTTGTGAGACCCGTTCATTTGAATGCTCAGCAATCACGTGTCCAACTTCATGGCCCAAAACAGTGGCAACCTGATCTTGATTTGTGGCTATTTTTAAGAGCCCCGTATGTACACCAATATAACCGCCAGGCAATGCAAAGGCGTTTGCAGATTCATCTTCAAATACCACCACTTCCCAATTTTGAGATGCATATTCTGTAGGAAGCACGGCCACTACTTTTTCAGCAATGCAATTGACGTAACTGTTTACTTTTGGGTCTTTATTTATCGGCTGCGTTTTTTTTATCTCTGCAAAACTGGCAGTGCCCATTTGAGTCATTTGCTGATCTGAGTAAAACGCAATTTGCGTGCGCCCAGTTGGTGATGTTTTACAACCTGCCAATACTGCACTGGCTAGAACTATCAAAACCAATTTTTTCATTGTGTTACCCTAAAAAAGTTTGTTACTAAGTATAGAATACCAAACGCGGTGTTAGTTTAAAATCTTTGCTTTTTGCAATTAAACAATTAAGTTAGCAGGCAAACTAAGTTTATCCAAGGCTATTGCCCTGCTATAATGCTGGGCCTATATTCGTTGTTTTGAGTTTTTAAATGAGTGCTTCGGCTTCTTCTTTTAATACCCGTATTTTATTGCCTTTATTAGCCAGTATTGTCGCGATCACGCCTTTAGCCATTGATATGTATTTACCGGCGATGCTGGTGATTGCCAATGATCTCAATACCAGCATGCCAAATGTTCAAATATCGTTGAGTATATACTTAGCGGGTTATGCATTGGGCATGTTATTTTTTGGCCCCATAGCCGATCAAATTGGCAGGCGTAAACTGGCACGGATAGGTCTCAGTTTATTTGGCTTAAGTTCACTGGCGTTAGCATTTACCACTGAAGTGCATACTTTTTGGCTGTTAAGAGCTGTACAGGCATTTACAGGCGCGGCCGCTACGGTTGTCGTCCCTGGGATCATTAGGCATATATATCAAAAAAATACTGCTAAAGGTATGTCTTACGTGTCTATGATTATGATGATAGCGCCGTTACTTGCCCCCTCTATCGGCTCGGTTATTTTAGGTTTTTCGGTATGGTCGACTATTTTTATTGTTTTAGCGACCTATAGCTTTGTTATTTTACTTTTTGTGCAACGTTACTTAATCGATATCCCGATATTTAAAAATGAGCGAAAAGGATTAGCATTATTCTTCTCAAGTTATAAAGTGGTATTAAGTAATACGCACGCCCGCGCCGATATTTTAAGCTCGATGTTTGTGTCGTTTGGCTTTTTTTGCTTTTTAACGTCCGTCCCTTATATTTACCTCGACCTATTTAAAGTATCAGAACAATTGTTTGGCCTGTTATTCGCTTTTAATGTAATGGCGTTGATGTTTGGTAATTTTTTAAATACTCGCGTAGTGCCACGTATTGGCTCACGCAAAATGCTTTATTATGGCTTAATGTGTGGCTTTATCTCTGGCGCAGCATTACTTAGCTTTAGCGTATTAAACTTGTCACTTTACTTTATTGTTGCGGCTATTGCTCCGTTGATGATGAGCCTAGGTATAATAGCAAGTAACGCAGATTCATTGATTTTGATGAAATTTGAGCAAAATACAGGGACTGCAACGGCGGTTATTGGCACCTTACGTTTTGGTAGTGGCGCATTAGTAGGCCCTATATTAGCGGTAATGCATGCACAAAGTGCAGTTCCATTTTCAAGTTTAATGTTCAGCGCAGTTGTACTCACTATCCTAGTGCAGTTAGTTCATTATTTTAAAGACAAAAAAAATGCCTCATAATGAGGCATTTTTTAATTGTATACTTAATTAAGCATCAGCTGCTTTTGATACCATAACCATTGCAGGACGTAATAAACGACCGTTTAATGTGTAACCTTTTTGCATTACTGCTAACACAGTATTAGGCGTCACATCATTACTTGGCTGAATCGACATTGCTTGATGAAAATCTGGGTTAAACTGCTCACCTTGTGGGTTTACAATTTCAACGCCAAATTTAGCCACTGCATCGTTAAAGCTTTTTACTGTCATATCAATACCTTCTAACAAAGGCTTAAGCGTTTCATTTTCTTTATCAGAGAACTCAATAGCACGCTCTAAGTTATCTATAACAGGGAGTAATTCATTAGCAAACTTTTCAAGTGCAAATTTGTGTGCTTTCTCAACATCTTGTGCAGCACGACGACGCATATTGTCAACGTCAGCAGCAGCGCGAACGACGCTATCTTTCTGATCTGCAATGGTTTGTTTTGCCGCTTCTAACTCAGCATATAACATTGCAATTTCTGCTTCAGGGCTTTGCTCTTGCTCGGCGTGTTGTTCTGCTGCTTCTACTGCAGCCTCAACGTCGGCTTCCATTTGCGCCACTTCTTCGTTCAATTCTACTTCTTGCTCTGGGTTTTGTGTCTGCTCAGACATAAAATATACGCTCCAATTCTTTACAACTGCGGTAATTATGGGGATTGAATAAAAAGATTCAAGAGCTCGATGGCTCTAATAATTTAAATTCTTGGATTATTTTCTCTAATTGCGCTGATTTCGGACAAATAACACAAAAACGACTTTGATATTCCTGATTTTGAAAGTACGGCACAGTGATCACAATGAGATCATCACAGGTGCTAAAAGGTAAGTTTTCAGCACTGAGAATAGAGACCCCGTTTTTAAATGCGAGCTTATCTTCCACAAAATTTAAAAATGAAACACCAATATTAAGACTTTGCTCACAATCTATTTTTTTATAAAGGTAGTTTTCGCCCACCACAATACTGTTATCTGAACCTAATTTTTGGCTTAGTTCACGCGTCCATTGAGTTAAAGAGTCATGACAATTACGCGGTGCCGTATTTGCCATTGCCTGCATTCTGTATAGCCCTTCAATGAGCGTTTGCTGGCTAAATACAGTGTTAAGCCAAGTGGCAAACTCGTAGCGTTGGCCGTCACTAGGATCATCAGGCTTGTTAATGCAAATATTATGGCTTTGCCCTACTCTGTCTAAAAGTAAGATAAGCCAGTTATTAGCGTCAAAGTCGAGTACTTCTACTCTAAATACCTGTTGAGTTCTAACTTGAGGTAGCCCCACACAACAGCATACTTGGTAACGTTGACTCAAGCCATGTGCCAATTCAACTAACTCAGCCTGCTCAGGCTGCCAATAATTAGCAATATCATTGAGCGTAAAAAACTCATCAAACCAATAGTCAAACCCATCATTGGTTGGCACTCGGCCAGCCGATGTATGTGGTGAATACAACAAGCCTATTTTTTCAAGGCGCGCCATCGCGTTACGCACAGTGGCAGAGCATACCGCCATACCTTTTTGCTTTGCAATTTTTGTTGACGGCACAGGTAAGCCATCGCCATTACAGTACATACTCATAACAGCGGCAAATATTTGCTGATCTCGTGGGTTTAGTTTCATGTTATCTACATCTTTACGCATAGCTGTTATATCGGGGCTAAGTATTATTATTTCAAGTATAAAAAATACAATAAATCTAAATTTTACAGTGAATTAATTAAATCCGCTGGTTATTATTAAGATCTGTGTTTTCAAACACTTCTGTTTTAGGTTACTCTACAAATATTAGAACTCTCAGTGTATTTATTATGGACTCTCCCTTTAACACTATCGGCTTGATTGGTAAGCCAAATCATCCTAATGCTGCCGCTACTTTACAACGATTACATACGTTTTTATTAGCTTTAGGCTTTGAGGTGATTGTTGAAAAACGTACAGGGAGTCAACTTAGTGATGTACCGAGCGACAAACTCGTAAAGCTCGTTGATTTAGGCGAGCGTGCCGACTTGGCGATTGTGGTTGGAGGCGATGGCAATATGCTGGGTGCTGCACGGGTGCTTGCTCGCTTTGATATAGCCGTAATTGGTGTAAATAGAGGTAATTTAGGCTTTTTAACCGATTTAAATCCAGAAGGGTTTGAGGGTAGCTTAGAACAGGTACTCAGCGGCGATTACATTGAAGAAAAACGTTTTTTATTAGAAGTTGAAGTGTATCGTCATAACGAACTTAAAAGCGCTAATTCTGCAGTAAACGAAGCAGTGCTTCATGCTGATAAAGTAGCACATATGATTGAGTTTGAAGCCTTTATAAACGATGACTTTGTATTTTCTCAACGCTCCGACGGTTTGATTGTGTCGACTCCAACAGGCTCAACGGCATACTCTTTATCGGGCGGTGGGCCTATTTTAACACCAGAGCTTAATGCAATGTCACTGGTTCCGATGTTTCCACATACTTTATCAAGTCGCCCTTTAGTGGTAGATGCCGATAACGAAGTACGTTTAAAGCTTAGTTTAGAAAATACCGATAGCTTACAGGTAAGTTGCGACAGCCATGTTGTACTTGCCGTATTACCCGGTGATGAGGTCGTTATTCGCAAAGCAGATAGAAAATTACGCTTAATCCACCCAAAAAATTATTCTTATTATAATGTGCTACGTAAAAAGCTAAATTGGGGTAGCCGGTTATACTAATTTTATTGCCAAATATGCAACTTTAGCGCAAAATATTGGACTAGAAGTTTTAAATATCATCAGGAAAAAGTAGTAATGAGTTATGTAGTATTTCTTGCTTTATTATTATTAATTACTTTACTTGGCAGTTACTTGCTAATTGAGAGTAATCGAAAAAAAACCATTGAAGCAAAGAAAAAGCTGTTTAACGAGCGCGTAGCAAGTACTCAATCACGTTTAAAAATAAAACTAAACGAGTTACTTGATGCAAAAGTCATTAGTGCTAAACACCTTCCTCGAATTCAAGCCGTTGTCAGTAATTTTTTTGTGGTACAGCCACACACTGATGAAAATTTAAACAGGCTAGAGTCGCTATGCGATTTACTTATTAATATACTTAACGAAGAACTAATAAAAACCTATAAAAATAATAACAGCCAAGCTTTTTCCGATACCACTCAATATTTTATAGCAGAGTTACCAGCTCAAGGTATTTTATATAATAAAAACTTTTATCAAGAAGTCCTTCCTACGCTAATTTTAAAGTTAAAAACTGAAGACATAGCGCAACCAGTTGATAGTATTGACCTTAACGATGAAAACCTCCCTATTGATGAAGAAAAAAAAACATTAATTGAGTCCAGCCTTGCTTAAAATATAGAAATTTAATTTGCAAAAAACCAAAACACTGTATAAATTAACAGTTAATTCACTGGATGGATGAACAGTATGTTAATTGGTTTAGAAATTAAAAATTTTGCAATCGTAAGTAATTTAAGCACAGAATGGCATTCGGGTATGACCGCTATCACCGGTGAAACGGGAGCAGGTAAATCAATCGCCATTGATGCATTATCATTGTGTCTTGGAGAGCGAGCAGAAGCGTCTGCTGTGCGCCCAGGTACTGATAAAGCAGAGGTAAGTGCACAATTTGATTTAAGCAATTTACCACTCGCTCATGCTTTTTTAAAAGAGAACATGCTTAATAACGACGACAACGAATGTTTACTTCGTCGAGTTGTTTGTAAAAATGGTCGCAGTAAAAGCTACATTAATGGCAGCCCAGTTACCGCTGCACAACTAAAAGAGCTAGGCCAATATTTAATTTCTATTCATGGTCAACATGCGCACCAGCACCTATTAAAGGCAGAGCATCAGCTACAATTACTCGATGCATATGCAGGCCATCATAATCTTGTTAATGCTGTAAGCCAGCGTTATAAACAATTTGCTGACTTACAAAAAGAATTTAAACAGCTAGAACAACAGCAGCAGCAACAAGCCGCACAAAAGCAACTATTGGAGTATCAAGTCGCAGAGCTTGATGAATTTGCATTGCAGGCAGATGAATTTGAGCAAATAGAAGCCGAACATTATAAACTCAGCAATAGCCAAACTATATTGCAAGTCTGCCAGCGCGAGTTGCAGCATTTATATGAAAATGATGAACAAAATGCGTGTTCCATTTTACAGCACAGCGCCCAACAATTTACTGAACTTGCACAGTATGATGAAAGCTTAGCCAGTGTGGCAACATTATTATCAGAAGCCGCTGTTCAAGTTGAAGAAGCAAGCCGAGAAGTACGTAATTACACTGAACAAGCCGACTTGGATCCTCAGCGATTAACTGAAGTAGAAAACAGACTCAGTGGTGCAATGGACTTAGCCAGAAAACACCATATAAAACCCCAAGAGCTCGTTGGATTTCATCAAACTATTGCACAAGAGCTTGAGTCGATAAGTAATAACAGCTCACGCCTCGAACAGCTTGAAGGTGAAATTGCAGCAGCTCTTGAAGATTATCAAACGGCTAGTGAGGAATTAAGTGCTAGCCGTCATCAATACGCTAATACACTTAATGGCTTGATCAGCGAAAGCATGGCTAATTTATCTATGGAAAATGGCGTTTTTGAAATAGCCCTTACAGCACATACCGATCGCTCTCCAAACAGCTTAGGTTTTGATAATGTATCGTTTTTAGTATCAACAAACCCAGGGCAACCATTACAACCTTTAGCAAAAGTAGCCTCAGGAGGGGAGCTATCACGAATTAGTTTAGCTATTCAGGTTATTATTGCGCAAAAAGTCACGACCCCTACGCTTATATTTGATGAAGTGGATGTTGGTATTTCTGGCCCAACAGCTGCTGCTGTTGGTAAACTACTGCGCCAACTAGGTAAGTCTACGCAAGTAATTTGTGTGACCCATTTACCGCAAGTGGCCAGTAGCGCTCATCAGCAGTTTTTTGTTGCCAAAGAAATTGCAGACGGTGAAACATTTACGCATATGCTGGCATTGAATAAAGATGGTCGAGTAAATGAGATTGCTCGATTACTGGGTGGTGATAACATTAGCAAAACAGCTAAAGCAAATGCAAAAGAGCTTATAAAAGCGCACGGATAAAGTGAATCGCTTTATAGTGCGTTGCCTTGATACGGTGAGGATACATTAATGCAAACGACGGTCATTTATTTTGGCTTAGCAATTAACTGGCTGCTACTGATAATCAGTATACTTTTAGCCGTGTTTAGTAAATTTAAACACACACAATTTAAACAAGGCTTATATCGTTTTTTAAATATGGCACTCATAATCCAAGTTGTTATTGCCATTGCGTTAGTTTTTAGCAGTACCTCAATAAATGGGTTAATAACATTGAGCTGGTTAGTGATTGCCTTACAACTGGTTTGTAATTTTATTTGTTATAAAAGCGTGAAGCGCCGACAAGCCAGAGTAAAACCAAACCTTGACCACTTTTCGATGGATTGAAAGATTAATAAAGCAAAGCAAGTAGTGCATTAATTCGACTCGTTTAATTAATGACTATTTTGTTGGGTTAGCATAATTAATCTCAAATCTAAGTTTGTTGATTCTTTATACAAAGAATCAACAAACTATTGCAATATTAGAATCTACTATTTAATTTATTTTAATTTTAGCGCTTTCCTGAGAGCGCCACATCATCCTTCAGACCTACTTTTTTAATCTTTACAATTTACTTTCAATTTGTTTGATTTGACATCAACTATTTTTATAGTGTTAAAAATAGTTGATGTGTTCTTGTTAGCATTAAAATCAAGGCATTTTTATACAAAAATAACTTATATTTAATTTAGAAACATTAATTCAGTATTGATATAAGTGTTTTTTTAGTCATTATTTAGCAAATATCAGGGATGAACAAT
>NZ_JASDDE010000053.1:0-27029 GCF_030407565.1 Pseudoalteromonas sp. APC 3694 | reverse complement strand
AACCTTTAACCTTTAACCTTTAACCTTTAACCTTTAACCTTTAACCTTTAACCTTTGACTTTAACCTAGAACCTGAAACCTAGGAACATAAAACCCGTAGCTCGACCCCCGTGGCCCGCACCCCGAGGCCCGAATCTCACACCTAAATTTGAGGCATAAAAAAAGCCACATAAAATGCGGCTTTGGGGGTTTAGTCTCACTTCACTTTGGGCGTGTCTCCAAAACTTAGTGAATACGTTACCAAGGAATTGTTTAAGACTAGATAGACTCTAGGGCAATTTTAACCATTTCGTTGAACGTGGTTTGACGCTCATCTGCAGGTGTTGCTTCGCCGGTGATTACATGATCACTGACGGTAAATAATGCCATTGCTTTTGCGCCGTATTCTGCTGCTACGCCGTATAAGCCAGCTGTTTCCATATCAACAGCGAGTACACCTAGTTTGTCTAGGTCTTTATAAAACGTGTCGTCTGCTTGATAAAAAGTATCGGTAGTAAATACGTTACCTACTTTTGCATCAATGCCTAAATCTTTAGCCGCATTAACGCCGTTTAAAAGTAAGTCAAAGTTAGCAATCGCTGCAAAGTCAGTACCACGAACGCGGGCACGATTTACGTTTGAATCTGTGCTTGCACCTTGTGCAAAAATTACGTCGCGAATTTTAATATCGCTACCAATACCACCACAGGTACCTATACGAATAATATTTTTAACGCCAAAACTAACAATAAGCTCACGAGCATAAATTGACATTGAAGGAATGCCCATGCCTGAACCCATAATGCTCACTGGCTTACCTTTGTAAGTTCCAGTAAAGCCGTACATGTTACGTACGCCAGTTACTTGCACTGCATCATCTAAAAAGTTTTCAGCAATATATTGTGCGCGTAGCGGATCGCCTGGCATTAATACTGTTTCGGCAAAATCACCTACGTTTGCACTGATATGCGGAGTACTCATCGATTGTTTTCCTTTTGTTTGGCTAAAAGCCCTATTACTTTAAAATAGCGAGCGTATTTCTAAGTTATTTAACTGTGTTCAGCTTATCAATAAAGCCATCACCATATTCTAACGCTTTAAGGTTAAACCATTGCGCAAGTGTTTGGCCAATATCGGCAAAGCTATTGCGTTCACCCAGTGGCGTGTTGTTCATTCCTGGCTGATAAGCAATAACTGGCACATATTCACGAGTGTGCTCTGACCCTGGAAAGGTCGGGTCACAGCCATGATCGGCGGTGACCATTAATAAATCATCAGGCTTTAGCTGATCTAAAATAGTGGGTAAGTAATCATCAAACTCTTTTAGCGCTTTCGCATAGCCAACAGGATTTCTGCGATGGCCAAACTTTTCATCAAAATCAACTAAATTGGTAAAAATCAAACTGTGATCCGGCGCAGTCGCCACCACTTCACTGGTTTTTTCTAGCAAGTTCATTAATCCTGGCGCTTTATGCTTTTGGGTAATGCCTTGATGCGCATAAATATCTGAAATTTTACCAATACTGATAACTTCGCCACCGTCTTTTGCAAGTACATCGAGCAATGTTGGCGATGGCGGTAATACTGAATAATCACGACGATTACCGGTTCTGGCAAAGTCTTGATTATTAGAACCCAAAAATGGCCGCGCAATCACTCGCCCTATATTCATTTCATCAAGCAGCGCCCGTGCGATTTCGCAAACTTGATAAAGCTTCTCTAGGCCGAATGATTCTTCATGCGCGGCTATTTGAAACACACTATCAGCTGAGGTGTAACAGATTGGTTTACCTGTTTTTACGTGCTCTTCACCTAGCTGCTCTAAAATCGTGGTTCCTGAGGCATGGCAATTGCCTAAAATGCCCGGAATACCTGTGCGAGCAATAAACTCGTCTACAAATTCTTGTGGGAAACTCGGCTGTGTTTTAGGGAAGTAACCCCAATCAAATAACACTGGCACGCCAGCCATTTCCCAATGACCCGATGGCGTGTCTTTACCGCTTGAAAGCTCTTTTGCGTAACCCCATGCGCCTTGTGGCTCATTTCGGTCAGCAATTAAACAGGGTTCTTTACCAGCGGCTTCACATGCATCTACTAACCCCAGTTTTGAAAGGTTAGGAAGCGAAAGCTTACTGCCAGTCTCGTCATAATATGCCTTGAGTAAATGTGCGAATGTATTAGCACCAACATCACCAAATTTATCTGCATCGGGTGCTGCGCCAATTCCTAAACTATCCGCCATTAAGATAATTGCTCTTGCCATTGTGACCTCACATCTGTTCTAGGTGGTTACTTTATCTGCTCTTCGAATTTTCCGTACAGGACATAAGTCCTGTTTCATAAAACCTAAACATTATAAATTTGCACTCTTAAGCGAAGCAAAAGAGATTAATCGTGTCTTTTTTGCTATTGTGATCTACCAACAATATATCCTTCTGTGTGGGTGAGAACTTTAGTGACACGAACTATTATAGCTATTGCAGGCGCATCGGCGTCCGGCAAATCTCTATTTAGCCAAACTATTTACAATGAATTGGTAAATGAGCTTGAACCAGGCGCTATCGCCATTATTGAAGAAGATGCTTATTACAAGGATCAATCGCATTTGCCGATGGCACATCGTACGCAAACGAATTACGACCATCCTGATGCATTTGAACACGAGCTATTGCTTGAGCATTTAACGCAACTTCGTAATGGCCACTCTGTTGAAGTACCAACTTATGATTATGCTCAGCATACACGTAGCGATAAAACGCGCCGTGTGGCTTCGGCTAAAATACTCATTGTAGAAGGTATTTTATTACTGAGTGATAAAGCGCTTAATAAAGAATTTGATATCAAGGTGTTTATAGATACGCCATTGGATATTTGTTTAATGCGCCGAATGCAACGCGACATGGAACAAAGAGGCAGAACATTACAATCTGTTGTTGAGCAATATCAAGCAACTGTTAGACCGATGTTTTATCAATTTATTGAGCCTTCAAAGCATAACGCTGATTTAGTTGTGACTCGAGGCGGTATGAATCGCGTTGCGATTGATATTATAAAAAGTAAAATAAAGTACATTTTACAAGAATAACAACGGGAAACGTTTGTATGACAACATTTATGAGCTTAGTAGGCATGCTAGTGCTACTAGGCATCGCTTTTGCGGCCTCAACTGATCGCAAAGCAATAAAATTAAGAACCGTGGGTATCGCATTTTTAATGCAAGTCATTATCGGCGGTTTTGTACTGTTTTTTGAAGCAGGCAAAAATGTATTAGCGAGTATGTCTCGCGCCGTTTCATCGGTTATTGGGTATGCCAACGATGGAATTAGCTTTTTATTTGGCCCATTAGCTTCGCAAGATACGCTAGGGTTTATTTTTGCAATTCAAGTATTGCCCGTTATTGTGTTTTTCTCAGCACTTGTTGCTGTGTTATATCACTTAGGCATTATGGATTGGATTATTAAAATTTTGGGTGGCGGTTTACAAAAATTATTGAAAACCTCACGCACCGAGTCGCTTTCAGCCACAGCAAATATTTTTGTTGGTCAAACTGAAGCGCCTTTAATTGTTAAACCGTTTATTGCAACCATGACCAAGTCGGAATTGTTTGCCGTAATGGTTGGTGGTTTAGCCACCGTAGCAGGCTCTGTAATGGCCGGTTATGTAATTATTGGCGTAGACCTTAAGTATTTAATTGCAGCCAGCTTTATGGCGGCACCAGGCGGTTTCTTAATGGCAAAAATGATAGTGCCAGAGACAGAAACACCTAAAGATGATTTAGCCGATATAGATTTAGGCGATGACAAACCGGTTAATGTTATTGACGCAGCAGCATCAGGCGCAGCAAACGGTATGCAGTTGGCACTTAACGTAGGTGCAATGCTACTTGCTTTCGTTGCGTTAATTGCTTTATTAAACGGTTTATTAGGCGGTATTGGTGGGTTATTTGATTACCCTACATTAACGCTACAAGAAATTTTAGGCTACTTATTTGCCCCTGTTGCATGGTTACTAGGAGTACCGTGGAATGAGGCAATTATAGCCGGCAGCTTTATTGGTCAAAAGTTAGTGGTAAATGAGTTTGTTGCTTACTTAGACTTTATAAATTATCGCGATACGTTAAGTGCGCATACACAAGCAATTGTTACCTTTGCCTTGTGTGGCTTTGCTAACTTATCATCGATAGCCATTTTACTAGGTGGATTAGGCGGTATGGCGCCTAGTCGGCGAAAGGATATCGCACGCTTAGGGCTCAGAGCAGTGTTAGCAGGATCTATGGCTAACCTTATGAGCGCAGCAATTGCTGGGTTTTTCCTCTCGCTAGCTTAGAAACTTAATGAGACGATCCAACTGTTGCAAAACAATAGGATAGCGCTTTAAGGGGTTAAAGCACTATCTGACTTGAACGATACTTCACCAAGGGCCGCAAGGCCCTTTTATCGTTTTTATAGCCTCTACTTTCTAAATCCTCAGCAATTCATACCTAAAAATTCCCTAGCAAAGCTTTCATTCTTATACCAATCCGCAATAATACTTAATCATTTTGCGGGACTAAACGTGTCGCTACCTGTGTTAAAAAATTCTCATTTAGAACAACTAAATAGCGAATTTTTTGCCTAGCTATCAACTCGTTTTCCAGCCTCAAAATAGACCACTTAATTAAGCGAATTGGTATTACTAAAAAAATATGAACAACTGTGTAACTGCAGAAGCATTTAATTGTCAGCCCTTTACAAGGCACTTGAGAGTATAAAAGGTAGCGAAGTTAACAAGAATGAATGGCTGTGAAGAGGTAATATAGGCATTATTGAGTGGGAACTTTTTGAGTTTTTCTCTGCTTAGGCGTGTTTATTATTGTCTATAGGCTTAATTTTTTACATAACGTTTAATGTAAGCTTCATAGCCAGACTCTGCCTTAAGCTGCTCAAGTGCTTGATTAAAGCGTTTTACTACCATAGGTGAAACGGCTTTGTTAAAGCCAATATAGTTGCCTTTAAGCTCATCCACATGAATTTGCTTGAGCTTCACCAAGTCATCCCTAGAGTACCCAAATGGCTCACTTTGATGATCAATAGTAAAGTCAGAGCCAATAATTAAATCGATGCGTTTTTTAAAAAACAGTCGCATAAATGAGTCTGCTTCACTAAACAATAGTAAGTTTTTATCGGTAACAAACCCAAGTCGACGCACCAGCATTTCATAAATGTCGCCTCGCACTATGCCCAACGAGTAGTTTTTAGCTTGTGAAATATCATTCATCACAATATGGTCGCTAGTTTTTAATTTAAAAAAGTAGGTTTGATTTGACACCAAGGGTCCAACCCATTTAAAAAGAGGCTCTCGCTCTTGCGTTTTTGCCAAAGAAAAAATGGCTGACTGCGGGTTACTTTGCACTAAGTGGTAAGCACGCTTCCAAGGTAGCATTATAAACTCGCACTCTAGCGCTGCACGGGCACAGGTATCTTTTACTATGTCATGATTGATACCCACCAATTGGCCAGTGCTATCTTGAAAGTTATACGGAGGAAAACTTTCGGTATAAATAACCAGTTTAGGCTCAGCAGCCTGGATATTATGGCTAAATAGCAACCCTAACGCTAATAATGTAAATTTAAAAATAAACACCCCCTATAATTTAAGTAATAACCTTAACCTAGAAAGCATGTAGAAACTATTAATTTATAACGCTGTTTGTAATGTTAAAATAGCAGATGACGTAAATAGAAATAAAAATGACTAGGGTGTTAAAGCGGTGGTGTAATATTCTTAAATTTTGGGCACAAAAAAAGCGCCTTAAGCGCTTTTTTTCATTTTACTTAAAAAGTAAAATTATAGAGCTGTGATGTTATCAGCTTGAGGACCTTTTTGACCTTGTGAAAGAGTGAACTCTACACGTTGGCCTTCAGCTAAAGTTTTGAAACCTTCGCTTTTGATTGCTGAGAAATGTGCGAAAACGTCTGGACCGTTTTCTTGCTCGATGAAACCAAAACCTTTAGACTCGTTGAACCACTTAACTGTACCTGATACGATGTTAGACATAGTATTATTCCTGATATAAAAAATTAAATTGTGCCCTAATGGGCGGTGTAGCAAAAAATGAGATGGTACTTAAAAACTTCAGGACGGTACTACAAGTATTACTTATACAACAACGAAATGGAGATTTATAAATTATCATGCTTTCTTTCTAGCTGCGGCCTACTATATAGAGTTACTGTGACAAGTCAACCCTTTACGCGATTTAATTAATAAAATAACCCTCGTAACTCACTTTACATGTTAAGCACTTGTTTAAGCAGCTTAAAATTCAAATTCTAACGCCATTCTAAAACTATGATTCTTCTCTGACTGGCTGATTTCAGTAATAAAACCGGCTTCCCACTTTAATTGTTTTTGTCCATCAAAGCGGTGCAAGCCTATAAACCCAGGGCCAATACCCACAAAGTCTTCACCAAGATACACCTCAACCGCGGGCTGAAAAGCAGACAAGTATCGGTAGCGATATTGCGCTCTAAACTCGCTTTCCCATTCGTTTTCTATATCTTGCCCCCATTCGTATACTAAAAAAGCATTCATGGTGAGGCTTGCACGACCAAACTCTTTTTCAATTACAAAACCAGAGGTTGCTTCGTATGCGTCGGCGTCATGCTGTTTTTCAAATTCAAATAACGCGCCCCAATCAGCCCATAGCCTGCCCTGCTCTATTAACTGCCAACGAAGCTCTAACTCATACGCTTGCAAGCCAAAGTCACCGTTATCATCGCGCTCACCCACGATGTAGCCTTCCAATGCCATGGTGTCGTTTATTGCGCCGCCTAAGCCAACGCGCTGTGCTAAAATATTACCACTATCAGTTTGATGCGACACAAGCCGCCATTCTAGCTCGCGCTCAAACGGCAACACATACGGATGATAAACTTTATCTACTACTATGCCATCAGCATAAACGAGCTTAGGTATTAATAAACAAAAACCAATTAATACAGTGGCTGCAAATAGGTTTATTGCTTTCATGATTTTTCCTTAGTGATTAATTTAGGAATAAAATAACAAACAGATAAAAATAACACGCTGCTCAACGCATAGCTTAAAACACTGGTTAAATTAGGCGTAGCCTCATAACCAATCAGAGCGCGCAATACTCGTCCAAACTCTGAGTTTTCGGTTAAAATGTCACGTAAATCCCATACGGTTACCGTTGTTGCTATCAAATCAATTTGGCTCGCCAAATCAAGCGCCACAACTAATTTTGCCGCACTATTTAATGCTAACAATACTAATAAAGGAGTAAGCCCAAAGCGCTGTTTGGTTGCACTCAATAAAAAATACAACAACACGCTAAAGCTGCTGCATATTCCCAAGCCTAAAAAAGTGCCAATAAATAAACTTTGAGCCGCTTCGTTGTTTTGCCAAAAGCCAATCAGGTAAATAATGTAGTGACTTAAATAAAGTGTCATTACGCTGATAATCGCAATCATAAAAGCAGCTGTTGCTTGTTTAATGGCGTAGTACAGTGCACTAATAAAAATTAAAATACACAAACCAATTTGGGCATATTCTAAACCCTGATAGTCAAACAAGGGGCTAATTAACGGCGCACTTTTTACAAACAAAAATGAAAGCCCGATCCCTAAAATAAGCCCTCCCAGCAATTTCATTAAACTTTGCTTGGCAATCACTTGGAGTAAAATAAGTAAAATGGCCACCGGCAATAACTGATTGAGGCTCATCACAAGGCTAGTTATTAGCATCAGAACCCTCCTTTTCGGTCGCTATTACAGCACCACGCGCCGTATTGGGTGAAAACTCGCCAAAAAATTCATAACGCCCAGGAGTTAACGGCCCAATATAAATAACGCTTTTGCGATTAGGGTAAAGTACTTTCTCTCGGTTGAGATCGAAACTGTCGAATTCTTCAGGCGTACTATCTTGATTTTCGATTAACAAGCGTACCTTTTTATTGGCCGGCACCACGATTTCTGCGGGATAAAACAGATGATCTTTAAGTACAATAAGATAGTCTTTACTGGCGGCGTTAAATGATAAAAATACGCAACAATATAAATAGGGGTGAATAAGTCGTTTAATCACATTTAGCTCCTGCAAAAACTACCTGTACTTTTAAGCCGCCCAAATCGCTGTCTGTTAAGTTAATTTCAGCGCTATAAATAGCAATAATGTGCTGGACTATTGCCATGCCTAAGCCCGCACCTTGTTCACCCGAAGGATGTTGGTCACCGCCAACGCGATAAAAACGGTTAAATATCCGTTGTTTTTGATCGTCCGTCATACCTGGACCGCTGTCTTCTATTTGCCAAATACGCTGCCTGTGCATCTGCTTTAGGGTAATTTTTATTTGTCCGTTTGCAGGCGCGTACTTTATAGCATTACTCAGTAGGTTTGAAATTAACGTCACTAAGGTAAACTCATCACCGTTAATAGTAAAGTCATCTCCCTCAAGGCTAATAGTGTGATTTTTAGCCTCTATTTTTTCATATAGTTGGCTAACTACTTCTTGCGTGATCGCTAATAATGACTGTTCTTTAAACTGCTTTTGCCACTGCTCTGGCTGAGTACGCCCTAGTATTAGCATTTGCTCCACTATATTGGTGAGTCGATTAATACCTTGTGTCATGGCTTGTAATTCTTGGTTATCGCCTTGTTGGGCGGCCAAATTATGCACATTAATTTTTAAACTGCTCAGGGGAGTACGTAATTCATGGGCGGCATCTGAGGCAAAAAAACGTTCTCGTATATAGGCCGTTTCTACGCGTTTAAATAAGTCGTTTAAGCGGCTGATCACTGGTTTTATTTCTTCATCCGTCACCTGCCAATTGATCGCTGTGAAATCATTTGCTTGGCGCAGGGCTAACTGTTTTGATAAACGGGTTAACGGTGCCAGTGCATATTTAACAAAAAAGCTAATAAATAGCGCAAGCAAAGGAACCGCCCATAACATGGGTAACATGGCTGATAAAATCACCGCTTCGGCAAGCTCAAACCGCTTAGCAATCGGCTCGGCAACAATAACGGTGCGAAAAGAAGTAGCAAAAACGAATACCCGCATTCGCTGCCCTGCAATATTAAGCGTTTGAAAACCCGCTTGATATTGGCTCAAATCAAGATTTAATTCGTCAGAACCGCTAAGTAGCTCACCACTTTGCCAAATTTGATACAGTAGCTGGGCGCTTTCTTGCATTTTTGGCGCCATAGCGTTTATAGATAGAGGCTGTTGCATCAAGACTCCAGCCACCACTTTTAGCTCACTATCGAGTAATTGCTCACCATGGCTCATACTTTTTTGGTAGCCTTTGACTAAAGCTAAAAAGCACGTTAACACCATCATTGACAGTAAGATAAGTGTTAAACGCTTACGAATTGACATAGAGCATGGTTACCTTTGTAAATTCAAGTTTGTGCAATCTAGGGGCGTTTTAATCACGTGAGCTATCTCTTTCCCACAACATAGCCAATACCACGGAGAGTTTTAATAAAATCGCTGGGGAATTTTTTTCGTAGGTGATGAATATGCACCTCAATGGTGTTAGAGCCAACCTCTTCACCCCATTGATAGAGTTTATTTTCTAATTGCTGCTTAGATTGCACGCGACCTTGGTTTTCCAGTAACGCTTTTAGCAGCATGTACTCTTTTCGCGGTAGAGAAAGTAGCTCATCGTTAAGTGTGACACTGTGCGCTGACGTATCCATAGTAACATCACCACATTGTAATAAGCTCGACTGAGCTTGATTTACACGTCGGCTCGCTACGCGCAAACGAGCAAATAATTCGGCTGGTTCAAATGGCTTAGCTAAATAATCATCAGCCCCCATATCAAGCCCTTGCACTTTGTCATCTATGCTACTGCGAGCGGTTAGTATCACCACCGGAATGACTTTTTTTTGTGCTTTTATGTGCTTTAAAATTTGCGAACCATCACCATCAGGTAAGCCTAGGTCAAGTATAACCAACTCTATTTCGCCACTGCCTAAACATTGCAATGCATGCTTAACCGTTGCGCTATGCTCTACACTATAACCTTCTTGGCGCAATGAGCGACAAAGCCCTTGAGCTACAAGGTGATCGTCTTCGACTAATAATAAATGCATTGTTTATTTTGCTATCTCTTTAGTTTTTTATCTACTTTAGCTAATAAAGAGCTAATTGCTTGTTGACGATATTTATCAGCTTTAGCACGAGTATCACGAATACCTGCTGCTTGCGCAACTAACAAATGGACTTTAGCTTGCTCATATTCACGCTCGTCATATAAAAACTCACCATACAAGTAGTTAGTATCAATGCCTTTTTTGTTAAAAGCGAGCGCTTGCTTAAAAAACTTGTCGGCGGTGTCATCATCACCAAAACCAATAGGCCACCCCGGTACTTTACTGTATAAGGTTGCTAGGCTGGCATACGCTGAGCCACCTAAAGCACTGTCGTCTATTTTAAGGGCTTGCTCTAATGACGCTTTTGCATCTTTAGCATAGCCCAGCGCCCCTAACCCGCCCTTTGCGCCAGCAAAACTGGCCAGTACAATGCCGTTCCACGTATAGCTATTTGCTGAATCAGGGTAGCTTTCAATAAATTGAGCACTTTGCTCACTTAGTTGAGTAAAGGCTTTGATTTGTGCATCATCTTTAAGCTCATAATTAGCGACAGCCCACTGCTGTTGAATAGCGAGTAAATCGCTTTGTTCGTCTGCAAATACCGGCGATGAAAACACACTAACAATGCTTAAATAAGCTACTAAAGTAAATTTTTTCATAATAAATCCTCTATTAACCTAAAAACTGTTTTATTTTAGGGAGCTGTTTAGCAATTGCGTTATCCACAATACGTGGAAAAACACCATTGATACGTGCAAAAAGTTTCTCAGGAAAACCAATAAATCGTCTGGTTTTATTTGAGTTTAATAACGCAACTAACTCATCAGCCACCAACTGCGGGGAGTCCATTTGATTACCAAGCGCCTTATTCATTGCTCGTGTTTGTGCATCATTAATATCTGTATCGGTTGCTCTTGGTGCTAAATAACTAACTTTAACGGGTGTATCTGAAAGCTCTCGTGATAGCGCTTCGCTAAAACCACGTAAACCGAACTTACTAGCACAGTAAAGTGTTTGATATGGGTAACCTATACTGCCAAATGACGACCCAACATTAACTATGGAGCCTTTATTCGCATGCAATTGCGCTAAAAACAGCTGACATAATTTCATAGGGACGGCTAAATTAGTGCTCAGTAGATTATCAATTTGCTCACTACTCGATGCACTTAAGCTTTGCATTACATTAATGCCTGCATTGTTTATGAGTAACTTAGCGCCCCCTAATTTTTTGGCTTTAATGGCGAGTGCCAACATGTTTTCGGCAACCGTTAAATCCCCCACAAAAACCATACTACCGGGACATTGACTACTTAACGTATTTAAGGCATCACTATTTCGCCCCACCAAGAGTAGTTGCCAACCTTGGCCGTGTAGTGTTTTGGCAATGGCTTGACCAATTCCACCTGTCGCACCAGTTAATACACATAAGCCGGTATTCATGCGTGTTGCTCTTGTGCTGATGCTTTAAAAAACGGCTCGTCGTCTAAAGCGCGAAAAATATCGCCGTACAAACGGTAAAAACATTTTGCGCCATGTAAAATAGCCTGCTGATCCGCCTCGTCGGTAATTTGATTCATTAAGTTTTCAAAAAACTTAACATGCTCTATATCAAGCGCGCCGTGAGAGGTTAAATAGCTAAACGCTTTTTTAGGAAGCCCTATTGCATTCGCTATGTTTGATGCGGCTCCATCAGCAAGCGCAATTGAGGTCCCCTCTAATACGTGAACCATACCAAAAAAGCTAAGCGGATTTTTACGTGCAATACTATCGTAGGCATACGACACCATCATTTCAGTGGCGAATTGTGGCTGACTATAGCGCACACTTTCTTTATCAAAACCACAGGCGGCAATATCGTTAAGCACCCATTCTTGATGGCCAATTTCCTCTTCAATGTATTCGGCTACGGCTTCACGTAACCATTCTTGTTCGTCGGTCAAACGGGCACCTAACGACATCATTAATGGCACAGTGTGTTTTACATGATGGTAGGCTTGCGCTAAAAATGACGCATACTCTTCAAGTGATGCTTGGCCTTTAAAAACGCGCTGTATAATTGGCGCAGCTAATAAGTACTCACGATCGTTTTGAGTTTGTGCTTTTAATGTATTAAAAAAATCAGTCATGGCTCACTTCTCCAAGTCGGTAAAATTGTTCAAAAATAAGGTTAAATTGCTGGCTAATAGCCTGGCGCTTAGGACGATTATTGGTCGTTAGTAGCCCTTGCTGAACACTTAAAGGCTGAGCTAACCGATGCCACTTTTTAACTTGTGCATAATCGGGTAACTGTTGATTTATAAATTTCATATGCTCACTGAGTTGTTGATCACTCAGCTCAGGGATTGCATAAATAATCGCGGTTAAAAAAGGTTTGCCTTCACCAAAAACAACGGCTTGTATAATCGCGCTTTGGCTCAATATTAATGACTCAGGCCATTCAGCACTGACATTACGGCCCATGCTGGTAATAATCAGATTTTTAAGTCGCCCTTTTATGAAGAGCTTATTGCCATGCTGGGTCACTAAATCGCCTGTTGCATACCAGTTATTTGGGTTATGCGGCGCTTGATTTAAATACCCTAAAAATAGCTCACCCTTTATGTACAACTGGCCTTTTTCGATTTTGGTTTGTATGTGCGGTAATACAGTGCCGGCACTCTTTAAATCATCATTTTTGGGCGTATTTAAACTTACAACAGATGCCGCCTCTGATAATCCATACCCCTGATAAACAGGTAAATTAAGCTCTCTGGCGGTGGCAATTAAAGCATCACTCACGAGCGCTCCGCCAACTGCAATAAACTGTAATGACTTTGGCGGCTGCCAACCTTGTTTTGCAAACGCAATTAAACACGTTAATAACTCAGGCACTAAAATAAGGGTGTTAGGTTTTACACTGTCAATTGCACTAATGAGTTTTTCAGGATTTTTTAACCCTGAGCCAACAAAACCCAATTCGTTTAACGGCATTAAATGTACACAACCGCCACTTAATAATGGTGCATAAATACCTGCAATATTTTCCAGTAATACAGGTAATGGCAGTAAACATAAGTGAGTTGGTTTACTTATACCTATTTGCTCACATAACGATTGTGCAACTTGCATTTGGCTATGAGTTGATAAACACACCCCTTTTGGCTCGCCTGTAGAGCCTGACGTAAAAGTGATTTTTTGCGTACCCTTAAAGTAACGAATCGGTTCTTTAACGTTGAGCTGATAAATATATAAGGTGTAATGATCAAACAAAGTAATAGACAATGTATGCGCACCCAAAGAAAGCCTTGGCATATCACTTATAAACAGCTGTGCACCACACTGTGCCAACACATATTGTGTTTGTTGTTGACTAAAAAAATGGGCGATCGGTATAGCCACTTTATTAGCAACGCTGGTCGCAGCATCAAGTACCAACCAAGCAGGTGTGTTATCAAGTTGAAATGCAATTGCATCAGCATCTGAATTTGCAAAAATTTCCGCTACTTTATTTATTTCTTGAAGCAGCTCAGTGCCTGTGAACTGTTGTGTTTGATTCGCAAAATGCGCAACTACCGCCGGCTGAGTAGCTAAATCACTTAAGCTATTTAACATACTCATACCGCCTCCAGCGCATTGATTAATGCCGTAATGCCATGTGTATTTTGTTGTTTAATATCAAGTAGCATTGGCGTATTAAGTACTTGTATATGTGCTTGCTCTAAATTAACAATGCATACTGTAGGCTGGTTCGCGTAGTAACTTCCCCAGCTTTTTGGTTGCTCAACAACACTGCTGTTAGCCAATGCAATTTCATTACACGTTACCCCTAATAAACGCAATAAAGCGCGTACATGTTTGGTGGCACAAAAAACCAAATTAGTAGCACCAATAGCTCTTAAAGCTTCATTAACAATAATAAAATGCGATAACGTGGCTTTTCTGTGTGTTGAATAGAGATTACCTAACTCAAACACTTTACTGCGCTGTGTGCCCATTGGTAAAAACTGCTCAATGGGCGCTGCTAAATATTGTTCAATAAATAAAGGAGAAGTGGCGTTTCTAAGCCCTAAAGTGCAATGCCCTTGCTGAGTTTTATACTGACAGAGTAATGGCATAAATGAAGTTAGGCTGGCATTGTACGCAGCTAAAAAGCCTTGTTTTACTGTATCTTCAAGGCGCTGACGGTGTTCATCACATTCTCTGGCGCTCACAAACTGTGTGAACGACTGAAAAAGTGTTGATGATGACTGTTGTTGTTGAGCTAATTGCATAAAAGCATCGCCTGTATTAAATCTATAGGTAGAATTTAATAGGCGAAACTTAAATAAAACTTAAGGTAAATTAATTTTTTAAAAAATTTAATTTAGACTGGCAATAACGGTTTTATTACGGCCCGTTTCTTTTGCATGATAGAGCGCTTTGTCAGCACATTTGTATACTTGATCAATATCATCACTGTGCTGCGGCCATGTAGCAATGCCGATGGAGACATTTATACAACCAACTTTGGCCATCGGTGTATTCGCCACTTCATTACGTAACCGCTCAGCAATAACAAACGCACTATCGCTATTTTCGTTCGGTAATATAAGTAAGAATTCCTCGCCACCAGTTCGCGCAACAATATCATCTTTGCGAGATACCTGCTTGATCACACACGTTAAAGTTTTTAGTACCTCATCGCCCACATCATGGCCAAAAGTGTCATTAACCCGTTTAAAAAAGTCGATATCTATTTCTAGAACCGCAAAAGGGACCTGTTCTTGAATTAATTTATCTAACAATAAATACAAACCTCGCCGATTATGCGCACCAGTTAGCGGATCGGTGAGTGCATCTTGGCGTAATTGACCCATTTTCGACTGCAGTATATTAACTCCTTCTAACATGGCTGCTTTAAGTTGCTGACTTTCAAAATACCAAGATTTAATACTTTTAAGATTTGCCACGTTTTGTTGATCAGTTGATAAATTTGCACTGTCAGCTAGTAACCTAAGGGGCTTAGCAATAAAATGCGCTAACACACCAATCAATACAAAAGTAATTAATACAATTGGTAGCATTCGCTTGAGCAACAGCCCTTGAAAAGTATCTAACGTGGCAAGTGTTGCCACCTCACTACGCTGGGCAACTACGCCCCAATTAGCAAGTTTAACGGGCGAAAATCCAGCAAGCATGTGCATACCTAAACTATTAATTACCCGCGCATGTCCATCCTCACCTTTGAGCACACGATTTATCACAGGATTATTCTGACCCACCTCACCAATACGCTCACTCACGGGATGATAAAGTAAAGTTTTATCATCGGCCACTACATAAAAATACGCCCCGCCATCGTAACTATGCTGTTTTAATAAGGCGTTTAAAATACTCTGCTGTTCTAAATAAAGACTTCCACCAATGTAACCATAATAATTACCCGCTTCATCGAACAAAGGATACGAAATGATCACCATTAAGTTATTAGCTAACGATACATAAGGACGGCTGATAAGTGGACGCTGCAGCTTAAATGCTTGCTTGGAATGAGGCGAATCAACCCGTTTATTAATGATATTAAGCGAGGCGGGTGAAGCAGCTTTCAGCACACCTAACTTATTAATAACAACAGAATTAAAACTATTTGTTTGCTTTAAAAGGCGGTTGGTTTCAGCTTGGAGTAACTCAGTATTGGTAATGTCTTTAGCAATAATTTTGGCTGAAAACTCAAGCTGCTGCATCGCAGCTGCTAAAAAGTGATTAGTTGCCGAGGCAAGCTTACTAGCAAATACATGGTTACTTTTGAGAGTATCTTCTATTACCCGTTCTTTTTGTACTTGGTAACTAATGTATAAACCACTGAACAAAATAGCGGCTGTAGCAGTGATAGCTAACAACAGAATTAATTGCCTAAGTTTAAAAGTAAATGGTGATCGAAAACGCAACTTATTATCATCCTAAGCAAATAAAAACGACTGCTATGTACTACATATATCCTAAATATAATACAGAAATTAAACTAAGTAGCCTAATTTTTGTTATTTTTGGAATGATAAAATGACATTTATTATATATGTCGGGTTTTGCAGTTAAGCTCAATAATAGTTAAGCTGCATGCACTTTATTTTTATTTAGCCTTGAGGTGTGTGTTGCTAAATAAGTACCTGTTGTCGTCTTCTCTTTTTTTAATCGGATGTTTCATGCCAATAAAATCTTCTTTTGCCGATTCTGCGCTGTCGCTTGAACAGCAACTTGGGCAAAAACTGATGCTCGATTTACGCTACTTTTGTCACCAAGGCAGCAGTAAGCGCTGCAGAACAGCATTAACCGAGTTACCAGATACACTAGCCAAAGCGATTAGCCGTTATGATATTGGCGGGGTTATTTTATTTTCTGAAAACACCCAAAGTATTGAACAAATAATTAGCCTTAATCAGCAACTGCAACAAGCTGCGTCTCACTCTAAATCAGGCTTACCGCTTTTTATTTCAATTGACCAAGAAGGTGGACGAGTAGCTCGACTGCCACGTGATGTGGCCACTTCATTTACTGGTAATATGTCAATTGGCGCCACCTACCCTGAGCATGGCACTTATTTCGCAACTCAAACCGCGAATGTTCTTGCTACGGAGCTTTCAGCATTGGGGATTAATGTAAATTACGCGCCAACCGTTGATGTAAACATGAACCCAGACAATCCTGTCATTAATGTCCGCTCTTTTAGTGAAAACCCAAATGATGTAGCAGTATTAGGTGCCGCACAAGTTAGTGAGTTTGAAAAAAATGGCATTATTAGCGCACTAAAGCATTTTCCTGGGCATGGCGACACCAATGTAGATAGTCATACCGGCTTGCCTAAAGTGATGCATTCAAAAGAGGTGATTTACGCACAAGATTTAGCGCCCTTTAAACACATTATTGAGCAGCATAGTCCGGGCATGATAATGACCGCGCATATTCAGTATCCAGAGCTCGATAGCAGTACCTTGACTAATGTTGATGGCAAACAAATGATCAAGCCCGCGACAATGTCGCGTAAAATCATGACCGATATTCTACGTAAAGAACTTAACTATCAAGGTGTGGTGGTAACCGATGCACTTGATATGGCAGGTATTAGTCACTTTTTTAGTCCAACTCAAGCAATTATAAACACCTTTGCCGCTGGGGTTGATATTGCGCTTATGCCAATAGAGATTAGAACGCCAGATGACATTAAAAAGCTCGATGCCCTCATTGAGTCATTAGTCAGTGCGGTTAAATCAGAACAACTAAACGCACAGGAAATTGCGCATTCAGCACAGCGTATTATCTCACTTAAAAGTAAATTTAAATTAAACGCTTCGCCAGATCCCATTAAAGCATTAGCCAATGCTAAGCACATTATTGGTAATAAAGCACATCGCAAATTAGAAGCGTCACTGGCATTAGCGGCGATCACCCAAATAAAAAATAACAACAACACCTTGCCACTTAAGCTTACTGCTGGCCAACACATTCATATTATTATGCCCGATACGCGTAAATGTATTGCCATACAACAAGCCATAATGGCACTGAGCTCACACGCATTAGTTTATAGCTGTAGCAGTTTACAAGGTTTTGACCCTGTTGATGCTCAGCGTAATATAAATCAAGCTGATATTATTATTGCCGGAAATGCCACGCCTAATCAAAGCGCGGTGGAAATTGGCGGGATGGATGATTTAGCCGATAACCCAGACTTTGCCCTCTATAACGCAGAGCAACCTAAAGCACTTGAATCATTACTTAAAATGGCTAACAAGCAACAAATACCCACCGTGTTTATTAGTTTGCGAGCCCCTTATGATATTGCTCAGTTTGGCGACTCTGCCGATGCAGTATTAGCTTCATATGCTTATAATATTGACGTAGACAAAAACGAGCAAGTATCTGGGCCTGCATTTACAGCACTTGCTAAAGTATTACTCGGTCAAGCCCCTGCTAAAGGCAGCTTACCGGTAACTATTAAACAATCAAAGAGCCACTAATATGAAACTCAATTGTGATTTAGGTGAAAGCTTTGGCGCGTGGAAAATGGGGCTTGATGATCAAGTAATGCCGCATATTGATATGGCAAACATTGCCTGTGGTTTTCATGCGGGCGATCCTAGTGTTATGGCCAATACTCTTAAGCTCGCTAAACAGCATAATGTTATGATTGGTGCTCACCCAAGCTACCCCGATAAACAAGGATTTGGCAGACGCTCAATGAGTATGAGTGTGGCCGAGCTCACTCAGTGTTTACACTACCAAATAGCTGCTCTTGATGGCATGGCAAAGGCACAAGGATTAACCCTTAGCTATGTTAAACCCCATGGTGCGCTTTACAACGACATGATGAAACACCAGCCACTACTTAGTGCTGTGATGGGCGCTGTTGCCAGCTACCCTGCTGACCTAAAATTAATGATACTCGCCACAGCCGATGCCAAGCTACATCAAACAATGGCACGGCACCTTGGACTAACGCTTGTTTTAGAAGCGTTCGCAGACAGGCTATATACAGATCAAGGGCACCTCGTAGCACGAAATATAGCAAGCAGTGTGCATGATAAAGCAGCATTATTGGCACAAGTTAAACAGCTTTTGGCCAGTAACAGTGTGACTACCCAGTCAGGAAAATCGTTAAAACTTAACGCCGATAGTATTTGTGTGCACGGTGATAACGCCCAAGGTGTTGCGCTTATTGAAGACATTAAGGCACTTTGCAGTGCAAGCGTATAACTTCCTCTAAGCTGTAAACCCCCTTTACAGCTTTTACTTTCTTTTATCACCTTCATTCATTGGTAGTTTTAAATACTGGCTTCGTCGCATCTGACTGTTAATTATCCCCCTCCTACCCTATAAATAGAGCAGTGATTTAAAACAGGGATAAATAATGAAAACGCTTTTAGCTATGAGTCTTATACTGGGCAGCAGTCAATTAGCTGTTGCCAATACCGATACATTACAACTTCAAGATATCTTTAATCTTGAATATGCCAACCAAATAGACATAACAGAAGACGGTAAAACCGTGTATTTTGTCCGCAACCGCATGGATATTAAAACCGACCGTAAAGTAGGCAATATTTGGTCTGTTGATTACAGTACTGGGCAACTACAACCATTAACTTCTGGTGTATATATGGATTACTCGCCAGTAGTCTCTCCTGACGGACAGCGACTGGCTTTCATATCAAACCGAGATGGTAGCAACCAAATATATATAAAATGGTTAAAAACAGGGGCTATCGCTAAGGTTAGTAATTTAACTAGCAATCCAAGCTCACTAACTTGGACTCCTGATTCAAACCAGCTGGTGTTTAGTATGTTTGTTCCAATGGCGGCGTCTGCGCCTGTCAGCTTACCTGGAAAACCAAAAGGTGCCACGTGGGCAGAGCCTGCTAAATATATTGACGATGTTTATTATCGTGCCGATGGAGGGGGTTATACTGAAAAAGGGTTTAGTCAATTATTTACACTTGATGCCAATGGCGGTAATGCTCAACAACTCACCAACGATAATTTTAATAATGGTGGGGAAGTCAGCTTTAGTAAAGACGGTAAAACATTGTATTTTTCTGCTAATCGCAATGAAAATAATGAATTGAAGCCCACTAACACTGAGCTCTATCAACTCGATTTAGACTCGCTAGCCATTTTCCCTCTAACTGAGCGTAATGGGCCCGATCAACAACCTAAAGTGTCACCTGATGGCAAATACCTTGCCTATACAGGGTATGACGACAAGCGTACTAATTACGAAAACACCCAACTCTATATTCGCGATTTAAAAACAGGGAATACGCAAAGCCTAACCACCGATTTTGATAGAAGTGTTGGCCAAATTAAGTGGAGCGCGAACTCAAAAGGGCTTTATTTTAGCTATGCCGATGAAGGGCAAACTGCGCTGGCTTATCAACCTCGAAGTGGCAAACGCAAAGTGATTACCGAACAAATAGGCAGTGTTGCGTTTGGTCGCCCTTATTCCGGTGGCGATTTCGATATTAGTGAAAATGGTCATGTTGCATTTACATTGGCCGATACCCAGCGCCCTGCTGATGTAGCCACAATAAAGCGTGGTAAAGCGCAACGCTTAACCAATTTAAATTCTGATGCACTCGCAACCAAGCAACTCGCTAAGGTTGAAGAATTATGGCTTAAATCAAGCCACGATGAGCTGCCAATACAAGGCTGGATTGCTTACCCACCGGGTTTTGATAAATCAAAAAAATACCCACTAGTGCTTGAAATTCATGGTGGCCCTGTCGCTAATTATGGCCCGCACTTTAGTGCCGAAGTACAACTATTTGCCGCTAAAGGGAACGTGGTTTTATACATGAACCCACGTGGTAGTGATTCATACGGTAAAGAGTTTGCGCAAACCATTCATCATAATTACCCAAGCAATGATTACGATGATTTAATGACGGGTGTTGATGCGCTTATTGCAAAAGGGTTTATTGATGAATCTAAACTATTTGTAACCGGTGGCTCTGGCGGCGGTGTATTAACTGCTTGGATTGTAGGTCATACAGATCGCTTTGCTGCAGCTGTGGTTGCCAAACCAGTAATTAATTGGATCAGCTTTGTACTCACTGCCGATTTTTATCCATTCTTTGCTGATTATTGGTTTCCGGGCAAACCTTGGGATCATATTGAGCATTACATGAAACGCTCACCCATCAGTTATGTTGGCAATGTTAAAACCCCAACCATGTTACTCACGGGTGAGGCAGACTACCGTACGCCTATTTCAGAAACAGAGCAGTTTTATCAAGCCTTAAAATTGCAGGGGGTTGATACTGCGATGGTGCGTATTCCAAACGCCTCACATGGTATTACTGCCCGTCCATCTAACTTAATGACCAAAGTGGCATATATTCAATGGTGGTTTGATAAGCATTCGAAATAAAACGCAGAGTTATGGGTGACGAGCTATATAAGCTCGTTGCTCGAAGCTCACAAGTGTAAACCCCCTTTACAGCAATAATGTAAGTAACCCCTTACATACTCAAACTAAATATCGGACTTAGCTTCAAACTGAGTTGGTAAAAAATCGGTTTATAGAAGAAATAGTGCTGTGAGTTAGTAAAAAATCGGTTTGAGTCACTGTTTATAAGCCCTCAGTTAGTAAAAAAATGTTTTATAAGCTGCAGCAGTTAGTAAAAAATCGGTTTATTACTCTCTCGATACCTGCCTAAAACCTTTAAATTAATCGTTTAAGTGGTCAAATTGTGGGTTAGAAAGACAAATTCCCCTCTTTAATAATAAAAAATGGCCGTTATTAGCATGGTTAGTTAAAATCTGATCTGTATTAAGAGCAGCTAGTTAAATCGTGATCTGCTTTAACTCAGTTAGTTAAACTCTGATCTATATACGGCAAAAACAGTTAATTTATCGTGCTTATACGTGTTAAAGCGTAACCAGACTATCAAGCCCTCCAGCCGAGCATAAACATCCTTTAAATTTTATTTACATTTTTAACCTGCATTGCATTGAAAAATCTCACTAACCAAATGGCTAGTAAAATACTGATCTATTAAAATTTGCCTTATACCAATTCGCTTAATTAAGTGATCTATTTTGAGGCTGGAAAAACGTGTTGATAGCTAGGCAAAAAACTTGCTATTTAGTTGTTCTAAATGAGAATTTTTTAACGCAGATAGCGACACGTTTAGCCCCGTAAAATGATTAAGTATTATTGCGGATTGGTATTAAACTTACAGGCATAAAAAAAGGGCCTTGCGGCCCTTAAGTAACACTATCTAGTTGAATTAAAATTGGTTCATGGTGTTAGCTTCACCACCGGCTTTAAGTGCATTCTCACCTGAGAAGTACTCTTTGTGTGTATCACCAATGTTTGAGCCTGCAAGGTCTTGGTGTTTAACAGACGCTTGCTCACGACGGATTTCTTGACGCTGTACATCACGTACATAAGCCAGCATACCTAAGTCACCAAAGTAACCTTCAGATAGAATATCTGTGCTTAATGCTGCTGTGTGGTACGTTGGTAACGTGATTAGGTGGTGGAAAATACCCGCTTCACGTGCACCATCGCGTTGGAAGTTTTGTACTAATAAGTCAGCGGCTGCTGCAAGCTCTGTTGCATCCATTTCTGGAGCCATAAGCGCTTTGTTATCATCAAGACTTGGGTAAGCGCTCAGGTCACGACCTTCTTCCTGCCATTCTTGGTATACTTGCTCACGGAACTTCAGCGTCCAGTTGAACGATGGTGAGTTGTTGTATACTAATTTAGCATCTGGTACTTGCTCTTTTACGCGATTAACGAGTTCAGCTATTTGTTTTACATGTGGTTTTTCTGTTTCAATCCACAGTAAATCAGCACCTGACTGTAGGCTCGTTACACAATCTAGTACTACGCGGTCTTTTTCAGTGCCTTCGCGGAACTGGTATAAACCATTGTCTAGGCGTGTTGGCTTACAAAGCTGACCATTAAGCTTCATTGCTGTTTCGCCTTCATTCAAGTCATCAACACTGTTTACTGGGGTTGTTTCTAAAAATGCATTGTATTGGCTTGCTAAGTCACCTGGTTTTTTTGAAACCGGTACTTTTTGCGTAAGGCTTGCACCTAGTGAATCGGTACGCGCAACGATAATACCGTTATCAATACCTAGCTCTAGGAACGCGTAACGCACTGCATTAATTTTTGCTAAAAAGTCTTCATGTGGAACCGTCACTTTACCTGCTTGGTGACCACATTGCTTAGCATCTGATACTTGGTTTTCGATTTGGATAGCACATGCACCCGCTTCAATCATCTTTTTAGCTAGTAGGTAAGTTGCTTCTTCGTTACCAAAACCGGCATCAATGTCAGCAATAATTGGTACAACGTGCGTCTCAAAGTTATCAATTTTGTTAAGTACTGCTTGAACGTCGCCGCCGTTTGCTTTTGCGTCGTCTAATTCGTTAAATAAGTGGTCAAGTTCACGTGCATCCGCTTGCTTTAAGAAGGTATAGATTTCTTCGATAAGTGCCGGTACTGATGTTTTCTCATGCATACTTTGATCTGGAAGAGGACCAAACTCAGAGCGAAGCGCTGCAACCATCCAACCGCTTAGGTACACGTAACTGCGCTTAGTTGTTTTTTGATGGCGCTTAATTGCCATCATCATTTGTTGGGCAGTAAAACCATGCCAACAACCTAAAGACTGTGTGTACTGGCTTGTGTCTTTATCGTATGCAGCCATGTCTTCACGCATGATGTCTGCTGTAAATTGTGCAATATCAACACCAGAGCGAAAACGATTTTGTAAACGCATACGTGTTGCGTATTCAGGATTAATTGTTTTCCATGCACTGCCTTGTGATTGGCATAATGTTGCTAGTGTATCTGTTTCGCCTTGATATGTTGTCATAATAAAGTCCTTCGAACGGGTATTAATATTTATTGTTGAGAGAGTGACTACATCACGTTAGCTCTGTAGCGCTTAATTAAACATTAGGCTTATTTTTTAGATTTAGTAAATTTATAGTTTTTATTGCGGCTATACATATAGTGAATGAATAAAAAGCATTCAAAGCCACTTTTTTGCGATATGGTAGGTGTACGCATATAAAAAATTGCACACTGTCGGACCGTTTAAGGATATTAATTATGAGCCACACTCTCACCCATTCAGGACTCAGCGTTGATAAGCAACTTGCTGAATTTGTTAAAAAACAATTATTACCTGGTACCCATCTTGATGAACACCAGTTTTGGAAAAGCTTTGCCAACATAGTGCAAACACTTACACCATTGAACAAATCACTACTGGCTAAGCGTGAACAGCTACAAAAGCAAATTGATGACTACCACCTTGCAAATAAAAATGCTGACCAAGCTCAGTATCAAGCGTTTTTAAAAGATATTGGCTACCTAGTTGATGAGCCTGAAAATTTTAGTATTGAAACTCAAAATGTAGAGCCAGAAATAGCGTTGACTGCAGGGCCACAGCTAGTGGTGCCGGTTAGTAATGCACGCTTTGCACTTAATGCAGCTAATGCACGTTGGGGGTCGTTGTACGATGCTTTATATGGAACCGATGTATTAAGCGAAGACGACGGCGCCGAAAAAGGCAGCCAATACAACCCTGTTCGTGGCTTTAAAGTAATGGCTTACGCAAGGCAGTTTTTAGACAAAGCATTACCGCTTGAAAATGGCTCGCACATTGAAAGTACAAATTATTCTATTGTTGACGGCGCCCTTGCTATTACCCTGCGCGACAGTTCGCACACCACACTTAAAAACCCTGAGCAACTGATTGGCTATCAAGGTGAAGCACAAAACCCGAGTGTTATTTTACTTAAAAACAATGGATTGCATATTGAGCTGCAAATAGACCATCACCACCCTATTGGTCAAGCAGATAAAGCAGGGCTAAAGGATGTGGTGCTAGAAGCCGCACTAACAACCATTATGGACTGTGAAGACTCAGTTGCCGCAGTGGATGCCGAAGATAAAGTACAGGTTTACAAAAACTGGCTTGGTTTAATGCAAGGCAACTTGGTTGAAACGTTTAGAAAAGGCGACAAAATGGTCGACCGCACGTTACAAGCTGACCGACAATATACAGGTCTTGATGGCCAAAAACTGACCCTCAAAGGGCGCAGTATGATGTTTGTGCGTAACGTGGGACATTTAATGACAAATCCAGCCATTACCGATGTAAGCGGCAATGATGTGTTTGAAGGCATTATGGATGCCATGATCACCGCAACAGCCGCACTGCACGATTTAAACACTAAAAATGCCATTCAAAACTCAACCGCGCAAAGTATTAATATTGTAAAGCCAAAAATGCATGGCCCTGATGAAGTCGCCTTTGCTAATACTTTATTTGGTATGGTTGAAGAGGCACTGAGCTTGCCTAAAAACACCCTTAAAATGGGCATTATGGATGAAGAACGTCGAACATCAGCCAACTTAAAAGCCTGTATTCATGCTGCTAAAGAGCGTGTTGTATTTATTAACACCGGCTTTTTAGACCGCACTGGCGATGAAATTCATACCTCAATGCAAGCGGGAGTTGTGCTGCCGAAAGCGGCTATTAAAGCACAGCCTTGGATCAGCGCTTATGAAGATCGCAACGTTGATATTGGCCTAGCCTGTGGCTTAAGCCATAAAGCGCAAATTGGTAAAGGTATGTGGGCAATGCCAGATAAAATGGCGATGATGATGGAGCAAAAAATAGCGCACCCTCAATCTGGCGCAAATACCGCTTGGGTGCCCTCCCCTACTGCCGCCACATTACACGCAATGCATTATCATGATGTTGATGTATTTAGCCTGCAGCAAAGCATTGCCACGCGTCAAATAGCAAGCCTAGAGAGCTTACTTACACCGCCGCTCATGCCAAACCCTGAAACGCTATCAAAAGAAGATATTCAAAGCGAGCTTGAAAACAACGCGCAAGGTATTTTAGGCTACGTAGTACGTTGGATTGACCAAGGAATAGGCTGCTCTAAAGTGCCTGACATTAATCATATTGGTTTAATGGAAGACAGAGCCACCTTACGTATTTCAAGCCAACATATCGCCAACTGGCTACATCATGGTGTATGTAGCAAAGAGCAAGTACAAAAAGTGATGGCAAAAATGGCTAAGGTTGTTGATGGCCAAAACGAGCATGACAGCCTTTACACGCCAATGGCAACTAATGAGCAGACATTAGCTAAAAGTATTGCGTATCAAGCTGCTTTAGCACTGGTATTTGAAGGGGTTAGTCAACCTAGCGGTTACACAGAGCCGCTACTACACAGCTACCGCTTGAAATATAAAGCACAGCACCATAACCTAGCTGAATAGCTGACATTTATTTAACACTAAAAAAGCGCGTTTTGCCTACACAAAACGCGCTTTTTGTTTTATTAAGCGGCAAAATAGCTAAAATTCGCCTAGTTAAAACTACGAATTAATTTTTAATAGTCGCGTTATGATAAACATTTTGTACGTCATCGCAATCTTCAAGCATATTGATAAATTTATCAAAGTTGGCAATGACTTCTTCATCAGTGATTTCAACATGTACTTGTGGCACAAAGGTAATTTCATCAACTTCAAAGTTAATGCCTTCAAATGCCTCTTCCAGTGCCGTTTTAGCTTTAAAATACTCAGTATGCGGTGCAAACACCGATACCTTGCCATCTTCGGCTTCTACATCGGTTACATCAACGTCAGCCATCATCAGCGCTTCTAACACAACTTCGTCGTCATCGCCTGCAAATCCTAAAACAGCAAGATGATCAAACATATGTGCAACACACCCAGGCGTACCTATTTTTGAGTCTGTTTTAGTAAACGGTAAGCGTACATCTTTAATTGTGCGGTTTGGGTTGTCGGTTAAACAGTCAACAATCACCATACAATTACCAGGGCCGTAACCCTCGTAACGGGCTGAAGAGTAATCTTCCCCTGCCCCGCCGGCTGCTTTTTCAATTGCTTTTTCGATTACGTGCGCAGGAACTTGGTCTTTTTTGGCTTTTTCAATTAAGCGGCGCAATGTTTGATTTACATCGGGGTCGGGTTCACCACTTTTGGCTGCAACGTAAATTTCTTTACCATACTTTGAATTTACTTTAGTTTTTGCGTTGGCGGTTTTAGCCATCGAACTTTTGCGGACTTCAAATGCTCTGCCCATCTTGTGCCTCTATTGAATACATTTGGTTTGCGATATTTTACCAATTCAAACCGTATTGGGCTAGTGGTTCAACATGCTATGCTGTGCAAAAGCAGCTGGGTATTAATTTAAATAATACCCATTATGTCATTAAATAAATAAAACGAAGCTCAATTTAACATAATCAGGATCTGTTAATCTTTGCAGATTGCTATTTGTTCAAGCTAGGGGCAATTTAATCGCGGCGAGAGGTTTGTAACTTAGTGGGCTCGATAACTGCTCCTGTGTTATTCTACTGACTTACATCCATGTAAGAATAAGTCAAAACCGAGCAAAGCTTCCGCGTCCTGCTCA
>NZ_JASDDE010000052.1:0-27218 GCF_030407565.1 Pseudoalteromonas sp. APC 3694 | reverse complement strand
AAATCAAGCGATCAAAGCTGATGAGAATCGGTGATCAAAGTCATGAGAATACGCACCAACCCACTTTATGAAGCAGGCGTGTCTGCACCAAACGTAGTGGAGAGCTTCTTTGATGGTGAAGAACAAACCAAAGGTGTAGAAATTGACTTAAATGCGTATTTGAACGATCAATGGAAAGTTAACTTCAACGGTGTTTATCAAGATGCTAGAGATAAAACTAACCCAAACAGCACAAGCTTTGATACTCGCCAAAAAGGCGTGCCTTATGTAACTGCTAGCTCATGGGTAACTTACTCTGCGGCGTTATTTGAATTACCTCACGCAGTAGATTTAAGCGCAGGCTTAACGTTTGTTGATAAGCGCAGTACTAACTCAAGTTCGTTCGGTATTGATAACGGCTACGTCCCTGCTTATACCGTGTATGATGCTGCAGTTAGCTATAAAGCAGACAACTGGCAAATGCAATTAAACATTAATAACCTGTTTAATAAAAAATACTATTCTAAAGCCATGTTTTTAGGCGGAATGCCAGGTGAAGAACGTAATGCAAAGCTAAGCTTTAGTTACACACTTTAATAGTTTAATAATTTAAAAAGCACGGTATTTCAATTGAGATACCGTGCTTTTTTCATGTAAAAACTTAATATTAAATCGTAACAACTATGCGGCCGTTTATTTCGCCTTTAAGCATGTCATCAAAAATTTCATTAATATCTTCAAGTTTTTTCTCTTCAATGATGGCTTTTACTTTGCCTTGCGCAGCAAATTCAAGACATTCTTGCAGGTCTTTGCGCGTACCTACAATAGAACCTACTACTGAAACACCATTCAATACGGTATCAAAAATTGGCAGTGGCATATCTTCTGGTGGTAAACCAACTAATACACATTTACCCCCACGACGAACACTTTTATACGCTTGTTCAAACCCAGGTTTTGATACTGCTGTACAAACAACAGCATGCGCGCCACCTACTTGCTCAAAAATAGCCTCACTGGGCACCACTTCTTTAAAATCAAGCGTAATATCAGCACCCAACTCTTTAGCTAGCGCCATTTTCTCTTTACCAGTATCTACCGCAATAACATTAAAGCCCATTGCTTTTGCATATTGCACTGCTAAGTGCCCTAAGCCACCCACACCAACAATAGCAACCCATTGACCCGGTTTTGCATCTGATACTTTTAATGCTTTATACGTTGTTACGCCGGCACAGAATAACGGGGCAGCTTCAGCAAAGCCTAATCCATCCGGTATTTTGATGATGTAATCACCATGTGCTAAACAATATTCTGCATAACCACCGTCAATTGAGTAACCGGTATTATGTTGCGATAAACACAGGGTTTCACGTCCATCTAAACAAAATTCACAATGGCCACAGGCGCTATACAACCAAGGTACACCCACTCGGTCGCCCACTTCTAAATGTTTAATATTACTGCCTAGTTTTTCTATTACACCCACACCTTCGTGACCTGGTACCAATGGCATTTTTGGTTTTACCGGCCAATCACCATGACACGCATGTAAATCGGTGTGACATACACCACAAGCGGCTATTTTAACCAGCACATCGTTAGGACCTACCTCTGGGATTGGTAAATCGGTGATCGCTAACTTGCCTTTATATTCTGTATTTATTGCTGCTTTCATAGTCATTCCATCGTTTATAAAAAATTTATGCTATTTAACAAAGGCGTTAAACAACAATGTCATGTTGCATACCCGCAACATAACCCACTATAAATGCTTGAATATTAATCTATATCAATCATTAGTCGTAAAACGTGGTTTTTTATCCAAGCTAAACGCTTGCCATACTTAACCAGCGTGCTAGCATAGATTTCATTTATTTTTGAAACTTGTAACAATGACATTATCAGAAAAAAACTTTGCCTTTGTAATGCATTGTGGCGAGATGGGCAGCCGCTGGGGATTTAATCGTACAATCGGCCAAATGTGCGGATTACTTATTATTACCAAAGATCCAATGACGGCAAACCAAATCGCAGATGCACTGAGTATTTCACGCGGTAACGTAAGTATGGGAATTAAAGAATTACAATCTTGGCAGCTGATCAAGGTAATGCATATCCCAGGAGATAGAAAAGAATACTATGCCCCTGCAGGCGATATTTGGGATATGGCTAATCGCGTGTTTGAAGAACGTAAAAAGCGTGAAGTAGAACCTACGCTTAGCTTACTCAGAGATAACTTATTAGATGAAGCAAGTAACGACGATGAAATTTATGCACAAAAACAAATGGGCGAAATTCATAACTTACTTGAAACAGTGACTAAATGGTCGTCAGAGTTACAACGCTTAACCCCAGAGCAACTCAACAAACTAATGAAGCTAGGTTCAGGCATTGGCAAAGTCATTGACCTTAAAGATAAAATATTCAAAAAAGAGCAGTAAACCATTAAAAAAGCCGCAATGAGCGGCTTTTTAGTTATTCGCTTTAGCTTAAATTTTTGGGTAAGCAATTCTATCTGACAAATAGCCTACGCTGGTTGCAAAGTAGTATGAACGATTCCAGTGCATAAATACTTTGTAGTTATCGTATGCTAAATACATGCGTCCATTTATATCATCCGGCATCACCAGTGCTGCATCTACAGCAACCGTAGGTAAATCACTGCCATCAACACGACGAACACCTAATGCTTGCCAATCTGCTAAAGAGCGCTCTGATTTATCCCAGTACTCTAGCCATTGCTTTCGGGTTTTAGTACCGCGCTTTAATATATACTGCTTATCAAAGTCAGCGGGCAATTGTACCTGGCGACCCCAGGTTAAATTATCATTCCAACCCTCTTGCTTTAAGTAATTTGCAATTGAAGCAAACGCGTCTTCTTTGGTTGTCCAAATATCTTTGCGACCATCGTTGTTGTAATCAACGGCGTAAGCATTAAATGAGGTTGGCATAAACTGGGTTTGCCCCATTGCCCCCGCCCATGAGCCTTTAAATTTATCAAGCGTGATATGACCCGACTTTAATATATCCAGTGCTGCCCACAATTGGCGTTTGTATAACGCTTCACGACGTCCATCAAATGCTAAAGTTACTAAGGATGAAATAACATTGTGGCCGCCTTGAATAGCGCCAAAATTGCTTTCTAAACCCCAAATAGCAACAATAAAACGCGCTTGAACACCAAAGTCTTTTGCTACTTTTTCTAAGACTTCTTGGTTTTCTTTATACAATTTACGCGCACGATCTATTTTCCATTGCGGTACTCGTTTTGGTAAATACGTTTCCAGCGTTTCTTTTACTTCTGGCTGGTTTTTGTCTGCTGAAATGACTTTTTCTTTATAAGATGCAGTGGCAAATGCTTGCTCAATTAACTGAGTATCGTAGCCTTTTGCTATTGCCTCTTGCTTTAAATTAGTAAGATATTGTTGAAACTCAGCTTGTGTTTTTGCCATCACCGATGAGCTTAAACACACACCACACAATACAACCGCTAATTTTTTAATCACTATCTGCTCCATTTTGTTTTCTTAATTGACTTAGCAAGTTTTCCTCTGGTGGCGGAATTTGTAAATAATAGCCTTGGTCGCTAAGCGACTGTTTTAAAGTGTCTAAATCCGCTACGCCTAATTGAGTCCGCTTCGCTAAGTTAATGATCATCACGTACTGAGGTTGACCAAACATGGTCATTAAAGGTTCCGGAACTTTACTAAAATCGTCTCTTTTTTCAATAAATAAGAAAGTATCTGCTTTTTTCTTACTTTTATATACCGCAGTTAGCATTATGGCCCTATAAAATCTTGCTTAACAGTGCTACACACTATAACATGGCAATAATAATAAGTTATAAAAATTAGTGTGGAAACTGTAATAAAAGCCTTGTTCAGCCTAGGTTTATATAAAGTTACATGCTAACTAGACAATCCAGTTGAGCATCTATGTCGGACCAAATTTTTGAGCTAAAAGGCAACCTTTTTACGTTATCAGTTTTACATCTTTATAGTACTGATATTAACCTTTTAGCAGAACAGCTGTATGTAAAAATTGCCCAAGCCCCAAAGTTCTTTGAGGGTGCCCCCATTGTCGTCAATTTAATTGAAGTAAAAAACAGCGCAATCGACTTTGTTCACTTAAAATCGCTTATTGAACGCATGAGCTTTAATGCTGTAGGTGTATGTAATGGTTCGGATGAACAGCATAAACAGGCAAAAGCCGCAGGGTTATCTGTTTTAAACTATTCACAAGACGTTAAGAGTGAACCCGCAAGAGTAGAGCCAAATACTTCGGTTGTAGAAAAAACCGTGTATTTACCAGCGCAAATTATTAATGGTGCGGTGCGCTCAGGCCAACAAGTTTACGCCAAAGACCGCGACTTGGTGGTGTTAGGCGCGGTAAGCCATGGCGCAGAAGTGATTGCCGATGGCAATGTACATATTTACGGAACCCTACGAGGGCGTGCAATTGCCGGCGCAAAAGGGCTCGAAAACGCATACATATTTTGTAATAAATTAGAAGCAGAACTCGTTTCAATCAATGGTAATTACTGGATCAGTGACTCACTGCAAGGTGAACACTGGGGTAACGCAGTTCAAATACAACAAAAAAATGAATCTTTAGAAATTTCAGCTTTGGTTAAAGGATAAATCTCATGGCAAAAATAATTGTCGTTACCTCGGGTAAAGGGGGTGTTGGTAAAACAACATCAAGCGCAGCAATTGGTACAGGCTTAGCATTAAAAGGCTACAAAACTGTTATCATCGATTTTGATATCGGCTTACGTAATTTAGACCTCATCATGGGTTGTGAACGTCGCGTAGTGTATGACTTTGTTAATGTGATCAATGGCGAAGCTAACCTTAATCAAGCACTCATAAAAGACAAACGTGTAGAAAAGTTATTTTTACTTCCTGCTTCACAAACTCGCGATAAAGACGCACTCACCCGTGATGGTGTTGAACGCGTATTGAACGAGTTAAAAGAAGACTTTGACTATATTGTTTGTGATTCTCCTGCAGGTATTGAAGCCGGAGCTATGATGGCGATGTACTTCGCTGATGAAGCTATAGTTACAACCAACCCTGAAGTCTCGTCAGTACGAGATTCGGATCGTATTCTAGGCATTTTACACAGTAAATCGAAACGTGCCGAAGAAGGTTTAGAAAACATTAAAGAGCATTTGCTAATAACACGCTATAATCCAGATCGTGTAACAAAAGGTGAAATGCTATCTGTTGAAGATATCCAGGACATCCTAGCCATCGACTTACTAGGTGTCATTCCTGAATCTCAAGCAGTGCTTAGTGCATCAAACTCTGGACAACCGGTAATTCTTGATAGTGAATCAGACGCAGGTCAAGCTTATGCTGATGCGATCAGTCGTTTATTAGGCGAAACGGTTGAATTTAGATTTTTAGATGTAGAGAAAAAGGGTTTATTCAAACGGATATTTGGAGGTTAATGTGTCTTTACTTGACTACTTCCGCTCAGAAAAGAAAAACAGTGCGTCATTAGCAAAAGAGCGATTGCAGATCATTGTCGCGCACGAGCGTTCTCAGCGTGGAACACCAGATTACTTGCCACAATTAAAGCAAGATATTCTTGATGTCATTCGTAAGTACGTTAATGTAGGCGCCGATGCGGTTCAAGTTCAGTTTGATCAAAATGAAGACGATTTAGCGGTACTCGAGCTCAATGTCACATTACCTGACGAAGAAAAGAAATAATAAAAAAGGGCGCTAAGCGCCCTTTTTTATTTTTTACATCAAGCTATTTAATACTCTAATTATCCCACTCTTTTAGCGCATCTTTAACAAAATCATATCGCCATGAGCTGAGTAAATCTGGTTTTATGTGTTTTTCTTTTTGCTGAGCAGTTAACTTCCAGTTCCAACTAATTAGCTGATTTATTTGCTTTTTAGAGGCCATAACGTCTTCTGGAATGTTATGCTCTTTAGCAACTTTAGTAATTTTTTGTTTGATCTCCTTCGCTACTTTTTTATAGGTAGGAAAATCAATTAACCGCTTTAATACTTGCGGGTGTTGCTCAGCTGGAATGGCTTTGGCCTGCTCAATACACTTTAAAATTTCAACCCCAGAACGATTCACTTCAATGGGTTCTACCCCAGGAATTTGTCTCAGAGCATTTAAACTTGAAGGGCCTCGTTTGGCAATTTCGGTCATATTGTGCTCTTTAAGTACAAAATTAAGCGCTAGATTTTTACGAATAGCTTTATTTCGACGCCATACTGCTAACTCTTTAAGTACCGCTAATTCATGCGGCTTAAGCTGCCATGCATTTTTAATCTCTTTATAAAGTAGCTCATCTGGTGTTTGAAAAGCACGTTTATTGGCAACTAATTCACTTTCATTTATCACAATATCAAATAAATCAGCGGCTTTAATGCTATCTATAATTAACTCAAAACAAGGCAGCAGGTGATACGTATCAGCAGCAGCGTATTCAAGTTGCTTTTGAGTAAGGGGGCGTTGTAACCAATTAGTGCGCGATTCGCTTTTATCAATCTCAATATTCAAAAATGTTTTCACCATTAAGGCAAACCCCATACAGTTGCCCTCACCTAATAGCTGAAGTGCAAACTGGGTATCGAATAAAGGATAAGGAACAAACCCTGCGTACTTTTGAAAAACTTCAATATCTTCTGAGGGTGAATGGAGTACTTTTAGCACTTTAGGATCTTTAAGTATTTGCCAAAAATCAAACAAGGAAAGCTCGGCAAGCGGGTCAATAAGCGCTAAATGTTCGCCATCATAAACTTGAATAAGTGCAACTTCTGGATACAAAGTACGGCGGCGCATAAACTCGGTATCAATAGCAAGAATGGGTTTGCTTTTAATTTGTTCTACAAACGTATTAAGCTCATTTTGGGTTTGGATCAATTGGTAGTGCACTGAGTCTCCTACAATAAAAAAGCCGACTGATGTCGGCTTTTTTATAGTTGCTAATCTTTTAAGGCTCTTCTGAGAATTTTACCCACGTTAGTTTTGGGTAACTCATCCTTAAACTCAACGAGTTTAGGAACCTTGTAATTAGTTAAATTATCACGACAATGTTTTATTATATCTTTTTCAGTTAAAGAAGGGTCTTTTTTCACAACAAAAACTTTAACTTGTTCACCACTAATGTCATGAGGGATACCAACCGCGGCCACTTCAAGCACGCCTTCATGCATGGCAACCACTTCTTCTATTTCATTTGGGAAAACATTAAAGCCTGAAACAATAATCATGTCTTTTTTACGATCAACAATGTAGAAAAAACCTTCGTCATCGTAAGTGGCAATATCACCAGTTGCAAACCAGCCATCTTTTAAACATTCAGCCGTTGCATCAGGGCGATTATAGTAACCAAGCATTACTTGCGGACCTTTTACCCACAGTTCACCCGGCTCACCTTTGGCAGCTTCTTCACCGTTATCGAGCATTAATTTAATGTCAGTACTTGGCGCAGGTAGACCGATAGAGCCATTATAAGCTTCTAAATCATACGGGCTAATTGTGACTAAAGGAGAACATTCTGTCAGGCCATAGCCTTCCATTAGTTTGCTGTTAGTGACCTTTTGCCATTTTTCTGCAACAGGGCGTTGTACTGCCATGCCGCCGCCTAATGACATTTTAAGGTGACTAAAATCAAGCTCAGAGAAACCAGGGGTATTTAATAAGCCATTAAATAAAGTGTTCACCCCTGTGATAGCAGTAAATTTATGCTGACTAAGCTCTTTTACAAATCCAGGCATATCACGTGGATTAGTAATTAATACGTTTAAGCCGCCGTATTTCATAAATGTTAAACAGTTCGCTGTTAATGCAAATATATGATAGAGCGGTAGCGCGGTAATAACCACTTCTCTGCCACGCTCAAGCACGTTATCTAAACAACCAGATACTTGCTCAAGGTTACCCACCATATTACCGTGGCTCAACATTGCCCCTTTAGATACGCCGGTTGTACCACCGGTGTATTGTAAAAATGCTAAATCGCTTAAGTTAACCTCTGGGCGCTTATAGCCATTCAGATCAGCTTTTAATAAATCACAAAAGTTAATCGTGTTAGGCAACGTATAGCTTGGTACCATTTTTTTGAAATGCTTAACAACAAAATTGACTAAATGCTTTTTGAGTCCGCCCATCATGTCACCAACCTGCGTAACCACAATGTGTTTAACGTCAGTATTAGGCAGTGCTTTTTCAAGCGTGACAGCAAAGTTAGCAAGAATAAATATTGCTGATGTTTCAGAATCTTTTAATTGGTGCTCTAGCTCACGAACGGTATATAGCGGATTAACGTTAACCACCACACACCCTGCGCGTAAAATACCTAATATAGCAATTGGGGTTTGCAACAAGTTAGGCATCATAACAGCGACTTTATCGCCCTTTTTTAACCCTAAATCGTTTTGAATATAAGCCGCAACACGTTTTGTTGCCGCGTCAATTTCGTTATATGACAATGTTTTACCCATATTAGTAAATGCAGGTAAATCTTTGTAATCATTAAAACTTTTTTCAAACACTTCGAGTAACGAGTTGTAGTGCTCAGGATCGATTGTTTCAGGCATACCTTCTGGGTAGCGCTTAAGCCAGATTTTTTCCACTCTTAGCCCCTGTTTATAATTATATTTTTATTAACCTTAATCTAAGTAAGGCACTTTCACAATTGAGCAAATACTCTAATCTAGAGATAATCCCACATTTATCGGTAATATACAATTAACATGCACTACTTTGCACCATAAATGCGTGAATGTGTTCAAAACATAGTCCACTACTTTGCATATGGCAATGATGCCCACCAGGCACATCTATTACACTCAAGTTATTGTAATATTTACTATACTTGTCTAGATTTTGTTTTACAAATGGATAACCTTTATCACCTAATATTAATTGACATGGTGCAATTAATTCTTTTATTGCACCAATACATTGCGCTTCATCAAATCGAAAACCTGAGTGATTTTTAAGCTTAGGATCAGTCGTTAACTCAAACCCACTGTGCATTTGTTTTATGTTTCTGTCCATCAACAACGCGATTAGTTCATCATTTAAATCAGTTGTTTTTGCACGCGCTTGATAAATTTGTTGTTTTGAAGTGTATACCCGTGATTTTTTTGTACTAAACCTTGCTCGGTTTAGTATGGCATTTCTTAGCTGAGAACACACTTCATCGCTATCGGTAGTAACACAGCCTATACCTTCAATAAAAGAAACAGATTTTACGTACTCACTAAAACAACTAGCAAACAGCCCTGCTACCATAGCCCCCATAGAATGACCAACCAAGTGTACCTTCTTTAACTTAAGCGCTGTGATTAATGCATACACATCATCCACATAATCAATAAAGTAGTAATGTGCTTGAGGGCTTCGCCAAGATGACAGTCCATGCCCTGGAAAGTCAATGCAATACCATGTTTGCGAAGGTGCAGCACGACTCAGCATAGGCACGAAGCTAGCACAATTATCTAGCCAGCCATGCAGAGCGATAACGACGTCTTCACCGTCTCCAAATTTTATACCGTGTATATCTAAGTCATTAGCTTTTACCGAAAATGGTTGCAACGCAAACCTCAACTTTTTTATTTGGTTATGGCCATAACATACAAGAGTTAATACACAAATAATAGAACTGAACTAATAGAACACACACTTAAATTTCGAGATTTCATAACATATTCATTTATTTATCTTGCTATCGGTATACAATAATAGTCGCTATTAAAATTAGTACACTTAAAGGGTACGCACAATGAAAAAACAGTTCGGCTTATTAGCGCTTTTATGTACAACAGGAGCATTCGCTCAAACAGCGCCTAAAAATGTTATTTATATGATTGGTGATGGCATGGGTCCCGCTTTCACTACCGCTTATCGTTATTACAAAGATGACCCTACAACAAAAGAAATAGAAACAACCGTTTTCGACACTATGTTAAAAGGCATGGCGCACACTTATCCTGATGACCATACTTATGTAACAGACAGCGCAGCAGGTGCAACTGCACTTAGCAGCGGTCATAAAAGTTATAATGGCGCAATCGCTGTCGATACGGCAAAAAAACCGGTTAAGACCATGCTAGAAATTGCAAAAGAGCAAGGAATGACAACAGCGTTAGTGGCTACTTCACAAATTAACCATGCAACACCTGCAAGCTTTGCCGCGCATAATGAATCAAGAAGAAATTATGATGACATCGCAAACGACTACATTGACAATAAAATTGCTGGTAAATTACCGGTTGATTTAATGTTAGGCGGTGGAACTCAATATTTTATTCGTGATGACAGAAACTTAGTCGACGAATTTAAAAAAGCAGGTTATCAATACGGTGACGATATTAAAAACTTAGGTCAAATTACACAAATCCCTGCTATTGGTTTATACGCACCTAAGGGATTACCTTTTGCGCTAGATGAAAACCCTACGAGATTAAAACAGTTAACCTCTAAAGCGTTTGATTTGCTTGATGGGCAAAACGATAAAGGCTTTTTTGTGATGATTGAAGGCAGCCAAATTGACTGGTGTGGTCACGCAAATGATATTGCTTGCGCAATGGCTGAAATGGACGACTTTGCAAAATCAATCGAAACGGCAAAAGCCTATGTAGATAACAACCCAGACACTATTTTAGTGATCACGGCTGATCACTCTACAGGCGGTTTAACCATTGGCGCGCATGGCCAATACAAATGGGGAACCGACATCATCAAAGGTGTTAAAGCCACTGCGGGTACATTAACCAAATTATTAATGGGATCAGATAACCTTAAAACGGTATGGCAAGCCAATACCCGTATTGAGTTTACAACTGAAAACGAAATTAAACTTAAACAAGCTAAAGCCATGGGTGAAAAAACCCTTAATTTAGCGGTTAAAAGCATTATCAATGATTTAAGTTTCACTGGTTGGACAACGGGCGGACATACCGCTTCTGATGTGCAAGTATTTGCCTATGGTAAAAATAGCGATGACTTTATTGGTTCACAAAACAATACTGACATAGCTAAAAAACTGATTAGTTACATAAAACAGTAATCACTGGTATAAAAATAAAAAGCCCGAATAATCTATTCGGGCTTTTTATTTGGCTATTAATTTTATAATTAAGCATATATATCAACACCAATTAAGCTTTGAACTTCAGCTCTTCGCTCTAAATTAGCAAACTCAGTGTAAGTAGAAATTGCCTTACTAACTTGCGCACTCGGTTGATCGTAAATAGTTTGGCTATATTGGGCCTCTTTGGTGTTCGCTTTTACAAACTCTTTTGCGAGTTCAAGCCCTTCGGGGCTACTCTTAACATAGTCTGTATTGGTTTTCTGTGGTATTGGCTGCTCTGATAGTCGTTCGGGCTTTGCCGTAACAACAGCAGTAGAACGCACCTTAGCAGGGATATCACCAGTAAAAAAACCAGAGCTTATAGGCAGCGACATTACGCTTCTCCAACCAACAACATGCTTAAATTATGATTTAAAATAGTTCAATATGCAAACAATACAACTTAGCGTTATTCGCGGCCTGGTAATTTTTTCCAGGTCACTGTGTCACGCACATACTTAGGCTGAGCATCGCTGGCTTTTACGCCATTACCTGCAAGGTACTGTGCATCCACTAACGCTAACATGTATTGTGCATCGGGTAGCGTAATTTCAGGGTGTACACTCACATTTGTAAATGTAGTTAATGCATCGGGATAACTTTTAAATCCAGTCCCCACGCCGGTTGCTGTTTTGTTTGTGTCTATCAATGAAGCATCAAGCAGTTCAGGCTTAAAAACACGTTCTTCACCTTGAAGTGTCATCAAATTATTATTAACTTGGTATTGAGCAAAGTATATTTCCCCCATACGCGCATCAATGCTTGAATAAACCACTTCATCGCCAAATTGTTCAAACGCTTGTTGCGCCATAACCGCTAAGGTAGAAACCCCTACTAGCGGTAAATTCGTTGAATACCCAAGCCCTTGTGCTATGGCCACGCTAATACGCACACCCGTAAAGCTGCCTGGACCTTGGCCAAAGCCAATAACATCTAAATCTTTTAATTTACAATTGGCTTTATTAAGCAGCACATCAATAAGTGGCAGAATTTTTTGACTATGCTGCTGCGGACACTCTTCAAAATGATGAAACGTTTTACCTTGATAATGCAAAACAAGCGATAAAGCCTCTGTAGAAGCGTCTAGGGCGAGAATGTTACTTTTGATCATTTTTGTACTCAATTAATATGTTTTAAAAATGTATTTGCATCTTCTAAGCTACGTGTACGGCGCATTGGCGGTAAACTCTTTAAAAATACTTGTCCATATTGGCGTGTAACTAAACGATTATCGCAAATTACTAACACACCTTTATCTTTGTTATCACGAATTAAGCGACCTACGCCCTGCTTTAAGGCAATAACCGCTTGTGGTAACTGAATATGCGCAAAGGGATCTTTTCCTTGCATTTGGCAATCCTGCATTCTAGCTTGCAAAAGCGGATCATCGGGCGCCGCAAACGGCAGTTTGTCGATAATAACACAGCTTAAAGTACTGCCTCTTACATCAACCCCTTCCCAAAAGGACGCTGTGCCGAGTAACACGGCATTACCATGACGGGTAAATTTTTCTAATATAATGCGTTTAGACATTTGCCCTTGCATGTAAACCGGATAGTCCATTTGTGTGGTTAAGCCCTCAGCCACCAAATGCATCATTCGGTAACTAGTAAATAGCACAAAACAACGCCCTTTTGCTGATTTTATGAGTTCGAGAGTTAACTTTACAATCGCATGCGGCATATTATCGGCGTGCGTTTCAGGTAAATAGCGCGGCAAGCACAAAAGCGCCTGATTTTCATAATCAAATGGACTGTCTACCATCATACTTTGCTTTGGTTTTAACCCAAGGCTGGCATTAAAATGAGTGAGTTCGTTGTCGACCGATAACGTGGCCGAGGTAAACACAAACCCTGCGCCAGACTCTTTCATCATCAAAGCAAATTTAGCCGATACATTCAGCGGCGTTATATTTATGGTTAAATAGCGCCGCGTGGTTTCGTACCAATAACTAAAGCCTGTTTGGGCGGTATCAAATACGCGCTCTAACTGGCCTTTAAATGCCAACACCCGCTCAAATGGGTGTTCAATTTTATCACTTCGCTCTAGGCAGTGTTTTAAAACCTGATATACAAATTCTAAATCACTAATAACGCGGTGTAATGCAGAGCAAATAAGCTTATTACTGAGCTTTTCACGCCAATCCCCGCGGCTACCGTCCACACCAAACTGCAATCTTAAATCGGCGACACTGGTTTCCAGTTTATTCAAACTTTTTCCTAATTGCAGCATGTCTGGAATTTCAGCGCGGTAAATAGCGCGTAAATCATTAATTAAATCCACCAGCTTTTTAGTACTCATGGTTTCGCCAAAATAGTCGCTGGCAATTTCACTTAACTGGTGGGCTTCATCAAATATATAGGCATCTGCGTTGGGCATTAGCTCTGCAAAGCCAGACTCTTTAACCGCCATATCGGCAAAAAATAGATGATGATTAATTACGACAACGTCGGCATCCCCTGCTTTTAAACGCGCTTTACGAATATAGCACTCTTGAAAGTCAGGGCACTCTTTACCTAAACAGTTATCTGCAGTAGAGCTGACATACGGCAACACTTTGGCATCTTCTTCAATACCAATACAGTCGGCTAAATCGCCGGTATGCGTTTCACTGGCAAATTTAGCAACCATAGCAAGTTGGTGCATTACATCAGGGTCGTCTGTAGGGACGTGTGCAACATGTTGGGTAAGCCGATAAGTGCATAAATAATTGGCACGCCCTTTTAACAATGCCGTTTTTTTAGCCGCGCCTAAGGCTTTTACTAACACCGGTAAATCACGATGATACAGCTGTTCTTGCAGTGCTTTAGAACCGGTTGAAATTATTGTTTTGCCTTTAGATTTGAGGGCTGGCGCTAAATAAGCAAAGGTTTTACCTGTGCCAGTACCGGCCTCAACAACAAGCTGGGAACTTGTTTTTAATGCATCCTCAACAGCCACAGCCATATCAATTTGAGGTTGGCGTGGTGAGTATCCATCTATTGATAAAGCCAAAGGCCCGGTTGCACTAAACAGCTGTTTGATAATACCAATCACTTTATAAAAAATAATAGCGGGATTCTACGTAAGCTATTGATGAAGGGCAAGCCAAATAGCGTGAGAATTTGGCCTTTAAAGGGGCTTATGTCCCTGTTAATTATTGTGCATTTATAGTTAACCTAATGCCACTTGCATTATGATAGCCTTTAACATCTATATGCCATATACCTGCCTGGGTTGCAGAAACAGTGCAACTTTCTGTGTTGCCGTTTATATGGCCTACACACAAATTGTGTATTTGAAGATGCGCACCGAAATTTAAATACAAATCAGCATCGCCGCTTCCGCCTGAAATAGCAACGTTTAGGGAGGCATAACCCGCGGCTAAACGTTGTTCAAAACGCTGCCAATCACCTGTATTTACGCTAATGTTATCTTCTACGCGATTGATAGGCTCTAAAGCGCCTGCTGGCTCAAAACTGCCCGTCAGATAAACATTATTAATTGCGCTGTATGCCTCAACCATGACATAGTAAGTGCCTTCATTGCTGGTTGGAATGTCGCAACGCTCATTAAACGCTCATTACTTGTGGCAGAGGTACTTTTACAGTCGTAATCAGTTAACGTGGGCACCTAATTATATTTAATGTATAAATCGGCATCGCCATTATCACCTGAGGTTTCAAAGCTTAAGTTTTGCGCTCCTTTTGGTACATTCAATGTATAGATAAGCTGCTCTTTAGCAGTGGCATTGATACCAGAAATTGGTTCACCATTGACTAACTCATTATTATTTGGCGGAGTGACATCATCGGCATTTGTTGCCAATTCAGCAACAAAGCTAACGGCTAAGTTAGCAAATTTAATTGCATGATCAGCGTCAAAATTACTGTCGTTTTGTGTATGTATCAGTGGGTTAATGTCATTCATTTTTGATTCAAATGGCATTGAGGTCGCAAACCCTTGTTGATACCAAGAAGCATGATCGGAGCAACCATAACCACATTGTTCAAAGCCATAACTAATTTGTGGTAAATAAGTGTCTATCAGCTGGGCTAAAAATTGGTTTTGAGCATTGGTGGTGTAATCCGTCATCATAATAATATCTTCGATACTGCCGTTATTGTCACATTAATATTAGACTCAGTTCTGTTGATAGGCGTTACCCCACCCATATCACCTGAGTAACTACCCGTTAATGATACGCCAGATATAGCATTCCATGCTTCAACCATTACATAGTAAGTTCCCGCTTGTGAATTACTTATGTTACAGCTTTGCGTACTAGTAGATGTTGTGCTATTACAGTCGCAGCTATTTAAGGTCGGTCGGCTGGCAAATTTAACGTATAAGTCTGCATCACCTGAGCCACCAGTAGTATTAAACTGAAGATTTATCGCGCCAGCGGGAACATCTAAAGTAAAGAATAGTTGCTCTTTGTCTGCGCCGCTAATACCCGTACGGGTTACCCCTATTGGTTAACGCTTCATCGTCAGTCGGTGGTGGTGTAGCACAATCACTTCATGAACTAAGATTTGAATTAACGCCTACCGCTGCCAAAGCGGCTTTTACATCATTAGGGTCATAATTTAAATCACAGGCTGCATCCATCACACCGTTACCGGCTAAATCCCAGCCTACACCCGCACTCCAATATAGTTGGTTAGCACGTGCCATTACGATAAAGGCTTTTTGTGTATCCCAACCCGGCGTGGTTGCTAAATTATAAAATGCCTTGTTATAAACCCCTGAACTATAATGCACGTCCATACCTGAATAATAGTTACTTTGGTTATCTATGGAATGACCACCTTGAGTAGGGTTATTCATGTAACGCAGGGCACCATTACCTTTAAAAATATCCTTTGCGACTAGCCAATAGGACATGTAAATGGATACGCAGAAGAGCCACTTGTTCCGCCATTTAAATTAATAGTGCGAACATTTGCGTTATTCATGCTACAAGTATTACCTGATTGACTAACATCTAGGCTGTCAAAATCAGTTCCATATAAATACTTGCCTGTTTTTAGATTACCCCCAGGGCATGTTGCAGGTTATCGTAACTAAGCAAGACCTCACCGGTATTAGCATAAATGATCAGGTATGGCCTTGATGGTGACTTGCCATAAGTAACATAAGACACTTAATAAACTAAATGCGCCTTATTTTGATCGTCAACCCAGATAGCAAGTCTGGATTGCTCATTATGTTTTTTTAAGCCTACTGATTTTGCAGCTATACCCGTTTTAGACCCTTTTAAAATCGCATCTTTTTTTGTCAATTTAGCCGATACATCAGATAAATCTTCCTCAATGTTATATACAGCTGCACCGTGGTCTTTTTTAAGCATCCCAATATTAAATGTTAAGCTGACCGTATCACCAATGACAGGAATGCCCTGATACGTTTGTTGATAGCGGCGGGTTACTTCTCCGTTATTGCTAGTAAATTCTTTTAATACAACTAATTCGTTCCCTACACTCAACCCAATCAACTGATTTGGACTTACTGATAACAAGGAAGCAGAGTTTGATTGCACCCTATTATTAATTGTCGGTTGTTGATTTAGGTATTTCTTATTCGCAGCTACTGCATTTGTTGCTTGAACAAAGTTAAAGCAGCAAAAGTTGCTATTGTGATTTTAGATAAATTCACGTTTACGCTCCGTTAAAGTTTAAGTTTTTAATATATTTGTATTAATCGCCACATTGTGTACCCGCTTAAGGGTCGTAGTAGGCCACAAACTTAAATAACGAAAATAAACATTTAATTTACAATAACTTAAAGAACACCGCTTTAACTAATGAAGGCCAGAGATAACACTTCGTATACATATATTTACACAAGACAGCCAGCAAAAAGCATTAGATTTTAAAATCACACGCTTTATTGTTAATCACTAATCGACTGCTCAATGAGTATGTAGTTGCAAAGGAAAATACTTTACCTGTTGAGCTTTAAAAGAGGGGTAATCTATTTTAAATGGGTAGGGAGTAGCTTTAAAAACACGCAGTTCATAACCATGCACCACTACTTGCTATGTTTAAACAAATTTGCTTTTATTGAGGGCGATTTAAACTTGAGGCAATAACGGCATCGCCAATCACTTGTACTAAGCCCATGTATCTAAATGGGGTTTGTCGTCATCTTCTTCAGCGGTTTTATTGTGCGATTTATTTTCGTCAAACGCCAGCTTATGTTGCTTTTCTACTTCTCTTTTTTTACGCTCTTCTAACTCGACTTTTTTGGCACTGGCACTTTGTTGAACCCCAGCAACATGAAAAGCCCCTTTAGATTCAAGCGTTAAACGCGTAATAGGCCCTAAATAAGGGATCATTATATCCATGCTTGCCTCCATTGAATTGAACGTAATTTAATCACTATAAAACTGTTGATAAATAAAGCAAACCTTTAGTTACTATCGACAGTTATAAGATATTCTTTAATTAAAGAATATTTTTCTTGCCATGCTATTAGTTAATGTGTTTTTATGAATGCGAAATTTATTAAACAAATAGCGGCTAAGCGTTAACATAATAACGAATAGCTAAACAGGATAAAAAATGCGCAACACTCTGACAGCAGTACATCACCACTATCATTCACCGGAATAACCTGTCAGGTCTTTCGCTGAGAGGTTGTTCCTAAAAGGAAACCTCTGGCGAATCAACATACCAAGATTCATTTTCGCCCTGAGGTTTTCCTCGGGGTTTTTAGTTTTTAAATTAAAGGAAAATGAGTAATGAATAATAGTAATCGTCTTCGTATCGCCATCCAAAAAGGCGGCCGCCTATCTAAAGATTGTCAAGATCTGCTTAAACAACTGGGTGTAAAACTCAACCTTCGTGAGCAGCGCCTTATAGCACACTCAACCAACATGCCTATTGACGTATTACGTGTGCGCGATGACGATATCCCGGGCTTAGTTATGGACGGTGTATGTGATTTAGGTATTGTTGGCGAAAACGTATTAGTTGAAGTACAAGCAGAAAGAGAGCGCCAAGGCGTTCCAAGCGAAGTAACTAAATTATCAAAATTAGACTTTGGTTACTGTCGTCTTGCACTTGCATGGCCACAAGAACTAGGCAAGCAAGACAAAAGCTGGTTTGAAGGCAAACGTATTGCAACCACCTACCCTGAAATTTTAAGCCAATATTTAAAACGCGAAGGCATCAACGCCAGCACTGTAATGCTAACTGGCTCTGTTGAAGTAGCGCCGCGTGCTGGTCTTGCTGATGCCATTTGTGACTTGGTATCAACAGGTGCAACCCTTGAAGCCAATGGCTTGATGCAGGGTGATACCATTTTAGAGTCAAACGCCTGTTTGATTCAAAACACTCAATTGCAAGATGCTGGCAAACTCGCGCTTATCAATAAATTGATGCCGCGTTTGCGTGGTGTTAAGCAAGCCAAAGAAAGCAAATACATCATGTTACACGCACCAAAAGACAAGCTGGATGAAATTTGTGAAATCCTGCCAGGTTCTGGTCAACCTACATTACTTGCCCTTGCAGGTAATGATGAATATGTCGCCCTACACATGGTGAGTAGCGAAACCCTATTTTGGGAAACCATGGAGCAGCTTAAAGCACTCGGCGCGAATTCTATTTTAGTTATGCCAATTGAAAAAATGATGGAGTAACAGCCATGCTTCGTTGGAATGAAGAATCATCACAGGTTCAAGCAGCGGCGCTGATGCGCCCTGCTGTATCAGCGAGTGAAAAAGTAGAAAGTATTTGCCAAACTATTTTGGCAAAAGTAAATGCGCAAGGCGATGCAGCATTACTGGCGTTAGCAAAAGAGTTTGATAACCGAGCTGAGCCGCGTTTACGTGTTCCACTTGATGAAATTAATGCCGCTGAGAAAATGCTAATTCCTGAACTTAAGTATGCAATTGATACCGCTTATGCAAATGTAAAATGTTTTCACCAAGCGCAACTGCCTAAAGATATTAAGTTATCGACTCAACCGGGCGTTGAATGTGAACTGAAATATCAAGCCATCGAAGCGGTCGGTATTTATGTCCCTGGGGGCAGTGCCCCATTGCCATCGTCAGTTATAATGCAAGGTGTATTGGCGCAGTTAAGCGGTGCAAAAACCGTGGTACTAACTACCCCCGTACAAGGCGATAAAGCAATAAACCCTGCTATTTTATATGCTGCTAAATTATGTGGTATCACCACTATTATTGAAAGCGGTGGTGCAGGCGCGATTGCTGCAATGGCCTACGGCACTGAATCAGTACCTAAAGTGAATAAAATTTTTGGCCCAGGTAATAGCTTTGTGACTATGGCAAAGCAGTTAGTTGCACAAACAATTCCAGGAATGGCGATTGATATGCCAGCAGGGCCATCTGAAGTATTAGTGATAGCAGATGAACGAGCAAATCCAGAGTTTATTGCGGCCGATTTACTCTCACAAGCAGAGCATGGCGCCGACTCGCAAGTTATTTTATTGTGTAACAGCGAAACTATTATTAAACAAACACAAGACGCGCTTACTCGTCAATTAGCTAACTTAAGCCGAAAAGACACCGCTGAACAAGCGCTGGCCAATTCGTCACTTATTTTAGTGGATTCAATAGCGCAAGCATTTGATGTATCAGCGCAATATGGGCCAGAGCACTTAATTTTACAGCTGGCAGATGCAAGCCCGTACCTTGATGCGGTTAAAAATGCAGGTTCAGTATTTGTTGGCGACTACACACCAGAATCGGCTGGCGATTATGCATCGGGTACTAACCACGTATTACCTACTTACGGTTATAGCGCGACATACTCAAGCTTAAACTTGCTTGATTTTTTCCGCACATACACAGTACAAACTATTAGTAAAAGTGGCTTAACTGAGCTTTCAAAAGCTATTTTACCACTGGCAGATGCCGAAGGCCTTGATGCCCACGCTAATGCGGTTTCAATTCGTTTAGAGGCAATAAAAAATGAGCAATGAGAGCGCCCAAGCACCTGGCTTATTACCTGATAATATTGCAGCGCTTGCTGCTTACAGCTCGGCTAAAAGTGAAAAGTTAACAGGCACAACGTGGCTCAATGCCAACGAAAGTCCGTATGCTAAAAACCTTGAGCTGAGTATTGAAGATTTAAATCGCTATCCCGATCCACAACCACAATTGGTTATTGATCGCTATGCAGCTTACACCGAGCTTAAAAGCGACAATGTCCTTATGACGCGAGGTGCAGATGAAGGCATTGAACTTTTAGTACGCACGTATTGCCAGCCAGCTAAAGATCGCATTGCGCTGTTTTTGCCTACCTACGGTATGTATAAAGTAACTGCTGATACGCACAATGTGGCTATTAACGCGCTTACTCAAGAGTTATTATTAACAGCCAATGTTGATGATATTGTCACTGCGGTCGGTAGCTCAAAACTGGTGTTTATTTGTAATCCAAATAACCCAACAGGTAGTTTAACGCCGCTAGATAAAGTAAAAGCCATTGCCACTGCGCTTGCAGGTAAAGCATTGGTGATTGTTGATGAAGCCTATATAGAGTTTTGCCCAGAGCAAAGTGCAACACAACTTATAAACGAGTTTAGTAATATTGTAGTGCTACGTACACTGTCAAAAGCGTTTGCGTTGGCAGGCCTGCGAACCGGGTTTACCCTCGCTCAAGCCAGTGTACTTGCGCCCATTCGTAAAGTCATTGCACCGTATCCGGTATCGAGCGTGGTAGCGAGTATTGCAGCGCAAGCCATTGCCCCTGATGCCATTACCTCTATGCGTCGCCAGGTGAGCATTTTAAACAGCTTAAAATTAAAGCTAATAGAGTGGTTAAACGCCTCCCCTGCTGTATTAAAAATTCTCACTGGTGAAGGCAACTTTGTTACCTTAAAATTGGCCGATAAAAACTGCTTTAAAGTTGCCCTAGAACAAGGCTTAGTCATGCGAGCATTTACCTTATACGGTGAAGACGACTGGCTACGCATTTCAATTGGTAGCGATCAAGAATTAGAACAAGTAAAAATTTGGCTCGATGGTTTAACCACCCCAACAGCCCTATCACAACAGGAAGTATCATGAGTAATCCCTATTTATTTATAGACCGCGATGGCACGATTATCGAAGAGCCTATCACCGACAAACAGGTTGATAGCCTAGAAAAATTAGTGTTTTTGCCAAATGTGATCCCTGCTCTATTACAACTTCAAGCGGCAGGTTACCGCCTTGTAATGGTTTCAAACCAAGATGGTTTAGGTACTAACAGTTTCCCTACTGCGGATTTTGATATAGCCCAAGACAAAATGATGGACATACTCAACAGCCAAGGGATTAAATTTGATGAAGTTCTGATCTGCCCTCACTTTGATGAACAAAATTGTGACTGCCGTAAGCCAAAAACAGGCTTACTGACCGAGCTTATGCGCTCTGGCAACGTAGATTTAGCGCGCTCTTTTGTAATTGGCGACCGCCAAACTGATATTGGACTTGCCAATAACTTATGTTGTGAAGGCATTTTGTATGACGGCAGTTGGGATGCCATTGTCACTAAGTTAACAACCGCGAACCGTGAAGGCCGTGTCACTCGCAACACCAAAGAAACTCAAATCGATGTGCAAGTTAATTTAGACCAAACAAAAAATGGCGAAATTAGCACTGGCCTTGGCTTTTTCGATCACATGCTGGATCAAATTCGCACTCACGCAAATATTGGCTTAAATATTAAAGCCAAAGGCGATTTACACATTGATGAGCACCACCTAGTTGAAGATATCGGCATTGCACTTGGCCTTGCCCTTAAACAAGCGCTAGGTACAAAATCACAAATAGCGCGTTATGGTTTTGCCTTACCTATGGATGAATGTAAAGCAGAAGCGCAAATTGACTTATCGGGCCGCGCCTCGTTTGTATTAAATGCCGATTTTAGCCGTGAAAAAGTGGGTGATTTAGACGTACAAATGGTTGAGCATTTTTTCAAAAGCTTAAGTGATAACGCTGCAATTAGTCTTATTTTGTCGGTAAGTGACGGTAACTGTCATCACCAAGTAGAGGGCTTATTTAAAGCATTTTCTCGTGCTCTGCGTATGGCTATTGCGCAAGATACCAGCCAACAAACAGCCAGCTCTAAGGGGTGTTTATGATTGCCATAATTAATACCGGTTGTGCCAACATTAACTCTGTTCGTTTTGCCTTTGAACGCTTAGGTAAAAATCCTGAGGTGATCACCTCACCTGAGCAACTAAAAGGCTTCGAACGTGCTATTTTACCCGGTGTAGGCCATGCTTCTGTTGCGATGAAACGCTTAAAAGACGCTGGTTGGCAGCAAGCAATTGATGAATATCAGCGCCCGCTGATGGGCATTTGTTTAGGCATGCAATTACTTTGCGACAGCACAGAAGAAGGCAACGTTGATTGCCTTGGCAAAATTCCGGGTGTTGTTAAGCACTTAGAAGTGGGCACATTAACCTCACCACATATGGGCTGGAATGACCTAAGCGTGCTAAAAGAGCATGCCCTTACCAAAGGGTTATCGGCGCAAGATCAAGTGTACTTTGTGCATAGCTTTGCGCACACAGTAAACGATGCCACCCTAGTTAGCGGTGAATACGGGCAAGCTTTTTCAGCGATAGTTGCCAAAGATAACTACGCAGGCATGCAGTTCCACCCAGAGCGAAGCGCCAAAGTAGGCACCCGACTTTTACAAAACTTTTTAGATTGGCAGCTGTAAGCGCAGCAAAAAAATAAGAGAAATAAACGTGATTATTCCAGCACTCGATGTATTACAAAACCAAATTGTGCGCTTATACCAAGGTAAGTATGATACAGCACAATTTTACCCTTTTGAGCTTGGCGCACGCTTACAAGATTACGAAAATAGCGGCGCAGGCAAACTGCACTTAGTTGATTTAGAAGGCGCGCGCGATCCAAATAAAAAACAGTGGCAGCATATACAAGCTGCGACTAAAGCGCTTAATGTTCCCTATCAAGTGGGCGGGGGTATTCGTTCAGAGCAAGATGTTGCTGACTGGCTTGAAGCCGGTGCTAACCAAGTCGTGATTGGCTCAATGGCCGTTGAAAAGCGTGAGCAAGTAAAGGCGTGGATTGAAAAGTTTGGCAGTGAACACTTTGTTATCGCACTAGATGTTAATAAAACTGATAACGGCTGGGCACCAGCAACACATGGTTGGTTAAGTGAATCTGAGTTTGGCTTGTTCGAACTTGTTGATTTTTACGTGGCACTTGGCGTGGTTGATTTTCTGTGTACTGACATCAGTAAAGACGGCACCATGACCGGCCCTTCGTTTGCACTTTATGAAGACTTAACAAACCACAACAGCGAAATTAAAGTTCAAGCGTCAGGCGGTGTAAGCTCACTGGATGATATTGCAAAGCTGAAAAAGCTGGGCGTTGGTGGTGTTATTTTAGGTAAATCATTACTCGATGGTGCCTTTAATGTTGAGGAGGCGTTAGCATGTTATCAAAACGCATAATTCCTTGCTTGTATGATACCAGATATTTATAAGAAATAATAAAAACTAAAAAATCATAAAAACCCAATCATTTTAAGGGCTTATAGCTATAGTCAAGTAGTAAGCCCTATCCACCCCATTAGATTAATAATATAAAAAATGTAGCCTATACATCTCCAATTGACTATTATAAATAACAAGTGTCGCCTATATGTATCCTATGACAGTTAAACGCTCGTTCCCAAACGCGGTCACGTTGGAAAGTTAGATTAACTTTATCATTTATATTATTTTACTTGTTTGCTTTATCTTTGCTTCTACCTTTGCTAACCAAATCAGCGGAATAATAATTAAAGAAGATCCTATAGCCAAGCTCAGGTCCGGTATTTCATCGAACCACAGCACCCCTACAACTACAGCACCTAATAAGCCAGTGTATTCGGCACTGGAAATTTTACTGGCTTCGATTGCTCTATATACCAATACACATATACCAGCATAAATTAGGATAAAAGTGTTGGAGCCTGTTGCCGTTAACATTGGAGACCAGTCCCAAGGTTTGCCTTCCCATAACGCTAACCCAAATGCGGCTGGGATACCTACTAGGTTGGTGAGCATTAAAGTTTGGAACACATTATGATGCTGAGGTAATTTACGAACCAATAAATTATTTACAGCCATAGTCAATGCGACGACAAGGGCGGCAATCGCTGCCCAATTAATTTGTGTTGGTTTAACCACGATAAGTACGCCGATAAAGCCCAAAACAGCAGCAGCAATTGAGTGGCTAGTCAGCTTTTCCTGTAACAATATCATGGCTAACGGCAGCATAAGCAAAGGCGCTGTATAGAAAATAGCATTTACGGTAGCTAACGGCAGAGCGCCCAGAGCGAATACCATAAATATTGCCCCTAATAACCAAATGTGGCCACGTATAAAGTGCCATTTGAGGCCAGCGAAGAGGCTTTGTTTATTACTGAATAGACAAAATGGAAGTAAAATCAGCACTGCGGTCAATTGACGAAATAATACAAATTGGTATATGGCAGTATCTGCTGGCAGAGTTTTTATCAAAGCGTCAGAAAAAACACCAATTATATTTCCGATGATAAGTAATGTCATCGCGAGTCCGACAGTTATTTTGGGCATTTCATTACTCCTGCTACATTCTAGAAAATGTCAATGGAACTGAATTAATAGAGTTACGTTTGTAAAACGGTTATATGATTAGCGTATTCCATACCTTATATGATGTATAATGTTTAAAATTTTTTTAGTATGAGCTAAATTTATAATGAAGTTGCCTCCTTTACGTGCCCTGCAATGCTTTGAAGCTGTTGCGCGACTTAATAGCTTTTCCAAAGCTGCTGAGCACCTCAATGTGACTCAAAGTGCGGTTAGTCACCAAGTTCGATTACTCGAAGACTATTTGGGTGAAACTCTGTTTAACCGACAGGGGCGTTCTTTTTCCTTGACTAAGGTCGGGGAACGTTACTTTGAAGAAGTGACTAACTCATTAGGAAATCTATCAAATGCCAGTCAAATGATACGTCACGGGGAATCAGGCAATCTTCGTTTGGCTTTATATAGCTCTGTTGCGGTGAACTGGTTGATACCGAAGTTAGAAGATTTTAGAAATCAGCACCCAGAAATAGAAATAACTTTAAATATGGTCGGGGATCAACCGGATTATAATGACCAATTTGCGGATTGTTTTATTACAATGAATCCACCGGAACGTAACTTTGTCAATCAATTCATGTTTACTGAAAAACTTTATCCAGTGTGTGGAAAAAAGCTTTGGCAGCAGTTAAGAAATAAGCCTCTACCTGATTCATTATGGCAACACCCGTTATTATCAGTACAATACTCAGATACAAATGAAAGTCTTGGTGACGACTGGTTACGTTGGTGTATGAGTGGTAAATTTGAATTACCTAAAGACGCCAAAATTAATCAATTTAGTCATGTCTTACTTGCCGCTGAAGCGGCTCGATATAATTTGGGAATTACCCTCATTAGTAATTACATGATGGATGATCAGGATCGCCAGCAAAGTCTTGTGCGCATACCTATGCACGAGCTTATTACCGGAGATAAATTCTATTTTGTCTATAAGGAAACACGAGCTAGGCAACCTGATATTATGAAATTAGGTCGTTGGCTTAAACAGCAGTGTTATGAACTGGAATCAGCTTAGCTATTTAAATCAGAGTTGAAGCTAGATGAGTTCAGCACGTTTATTCAACCCCAACGACACCCAAAACTAACCGACTTTTGTACGAACTTAACAAGCATCACTCAACACAATGTCGATCATGCACCATATTACCCTGAAGCAATTAACACTTTCCAAAATTGGCTAGGCAATTACCATAACTACCTGTTTTGCAGTTGGGGTGAGTATGGCAAACAGCAGGAGCGTTAAAGCTTGCTCAAATCTCACTCACCGGTTCTCATCATCGTGGAATCGATGATGCTAATAACATGATCAAGTTAATGCCGTATGTGATGGGAAGAGTATTTATTGATAGTCAAAAGGAAATTCTCAAAATAGAAAATAATAATATTACCATGCGCCCCATTCACCACAGCTAGGGCACTTCATATTAAATGGCTCGAGCGCTCTTGCTGAATGATAGCTCCAATAAAGGCCATTCTTTATCAAACGAGTGCTGCTTTTATCGCTAGCGCAGTGGTTATATATTTGAAGTTGTTCACATTTACAACACTGCATCCATACCGACTTAGGTGTACGCTCAACCCAATCACCATGCCTATTTCGATAGCGAGTAGTCTTTTTTAAGTTTTTGACGTCACTGGAGCCACACCTTATGCAAATCGGGACTGCTAGACTGCTGTCATTATCCAAATCGCTAGTTTTAGCATCTTCTAACTTATACTGAAGAAACATACCCAGTAAGCGTTGTAATTCGTCTGAGTAAAGTGAGCGATCTATAGGGCTTAAAAAAACAGCCCCCCGATCATGAGAGAAAAGATTAGCATCGTCGTTAATGTTTAGCTCTCCTAGGAAGCTGTGTTTCCCCCATAATTGTGCAGTAATAGGATATTCAATTAGGTTATTACAGGGGTGAATAAGAAATACAGGATTTGAATTGTTTTCACTATAATTTTTACCGTCGAACAATTCATTAATTTTTGAAAGCATTCCTCCTGCTTTATCAAATGTTAGTTTATCGTAAAACTTCGCGTCTAATACAAAACGTTTAAAATGGCGCTCGGTAGTACCGTCGATATTATTGGAAAACCACGTCAGATCCAAAATAAAGTCAGGGCGCTTATTATTTGATAAAGATTTTTCATACCATAGCGAAATATATCTTTTTGCCTCATCATTAGTTAAATTTACGTTAATATCTGTTTTGTTAGACTTTACTGCTTCAATAAGTTTATATTTCCAATCCTTCTGTGGTACAAACCTAAACGAATTTTTTAGAACAAGTATGAGTTGTATTAAAGTCCAACGTTCATATAAAAGAGGCATATTTACCAGCCCCATATCATCTATTTGTTCAAGGTTTAATAAAAGCTCATCATCTGTAAGTTTAGTGATATCTCTCAATACCTTATAGCCATTATGAACGGCCTGATAATTAATATTTTGGACGAATGTCATTGAGTTAGGAAAATTAGACGAAGTGCCGTCTTAGAGCGCGAGAATAAAGAGCTCAAGCGAACGAATGATATCCTGAGG
>NZ_JASDDE010000005.1:74501-124439 GCF_030407565.1 Pseudoalteromonas sp. APC 3694 | reverse complement strand
ACGCAGGTGAAAGGTAAAAGGCATCAGGTAAAAGGAAAATAATAAGCGCCTAATGACGACTCTCTACATTTGCTATGTGGCTCTCTACCGCTGTGGGCACTACGACATTCTACTGCGTTGTCGCTACGAAGTAGCGCACCGACTCCAAATACAAGAAAGCCCGACTAGCAGTCGTTGGGCTTTTTCGTGTTTGGAATAAAGTGAAAATGCAGGTCAAGGTAAAAGGTAATAGGTTAAAGGAAGAGAATTGATCAGAGACTAATGCCTACTCCATGCATCGGTTATGCATTCTCTATCGTTGTCGGCACCATGATATTCTACTGCCTTATAGCTACGAAGTAGCGCAGCGACTCTTAATACAAGAAAGTTCGACTTAATCAGCAGCTTTAGTGACTGTAAAAATATAATTTTGCTTTGTTAGTGGCTTTGATTTAGGATCAAAACAGTTTAAAACCAAGAATGATTTGCCTGTGTATAGATTATTAATTAGCGCCTTATCCATTTTCTTTTGTGTTTCTGTATCTGCAGTTGAAGTAACTGATCTATATCAAGATATTTTGGTCGTAGAAGATAAATCTCGTGATGCGCGTTTAGACGCTAGTCGCAAAGCGCTTCTTAACGTACTAGTAAAAGTGAGTGGTGATAAAAGTGCAGATGAAAATCAGATAGCACAGCAACGCACCAAAGATATATCTGATTATATGCTGAAATTTGAATACGATGAGCGTATTCCTGGAACGCTTAAGTTACTAGTTAAATTTGAAGCGCGAAAGATCAATGCACTAATAAAAGATCTTAATTTGCCTTTGTGGGGAGCTCAACGTCCACTGGTTGCCATCTGGTTAGGCATTGAAGATAACAGGCAGCGAGAGCTGGTTACTCAAGAGAGTTATCCTCAGTTAGAGCAACTGATTTACGACAAAGCAAGCCGCCGCGGTTTACCGGTTGTTGTGCCTTTACTCGATTTACAAGACAGACGGCTTGTTGGTGTCCCTGAAGTTTGGGGAAATTTTTCTGGGCCTGTAGAAGAGGCATCTAAACGCTACAGTGCTGAGCGAAGTATTACTGCTAGAATGTATCAAGCGTTTAACTCTGATAATTGGGTACTAGATTGGCGCTTTACCAATGATGAAATGTTTGAATCTAACCGTATCACTGGCTATAGACAGCAAATTGTTGCGCAAATGATTGATGATTTAGCACAAGGTTTAGCTGGTGAATATGCGATTGATCCTAATGCTTATTATGAGCAGCGTACTGCCAATTTAACTTTAAAAGGGACTGAGAGCTTTGTTGATATTGAATTGGCTAAGCGCCGCTTAATGAATCTAAGCGTAGTAACTCAAGCTGTTATTTTACGCAAAACACCCGATTCGGTTGAGTTTGAGCTTCATCATACGGGGACTGTGAGTGACCTTAAAAAAGCCCTTGGCCTGGATAACGCCTTTAAAGACTATGTTGATCCTCGTGCTTTTTATCACATAGTTGATGAGCAAAGCCTAGAGTATCAATGGGTTGTAAATTAATGCTAACTCAAGAGCCAATACAAATGGCATTGCCGGTTACTTTACCGGACGATGAAACATTTGCATCCTACTTTGGCGGTGAAGACTCACTCGAGGTAAATCATCTCAAAGATAGCTTTTCTAAGCTTGCTCACTCTTTTCAGTATACCTATTTGTGTGGCTTAGGAGATTCTGGTAAATCTCACTTACTATATGCCACTTGTATTCAGGCACAAGAGCGTGGCTTATCTAATATGCTGCTTTCCATGCGCGAGGTCATTCATTTTGGACCAATGGTTTTAGATGGGCTTGAAGCATTGGATGTATTGTGTATTGATGATGTGCACTTGGTAGCAGGCAATGATGCATGGGAAAAAGCGTTATTTAACTTTTTTAATCGCTTTAATGAGCCCAATAAAATGCTGGTAGTGACTGCCGATTTACTGCCTAACATGCTTAATATTAGCTTGCCTGACTTAGAATCCCGTTTAAAGTGGGGCACTACGTTTCAAATTCGTTCTATGAGTGACGATGATAAAGCACAGGCGCTGGTTAAGCGTGCAAATATGCGTGGGCTTGAACTGAGCGATGAATGTGCGCGATTTTTATTAACGCGTTTGAGTCGTGATATGCGTGCTTTATTGGATGTATTAGACAAATTAGATCACGCATCCATGGCTGCACAACGAAAATTGACTATTCCTTTTATAAAATCAACGCTAAAGCTGTAGTAGGTCTAGAATCTAGACCCTGCTTTCAGTTATCATTAGCTAACTAAATTGTAATCACCTTCTGTGAAAGATCAGGTATCGAATGAACTTAGAAAACATATTAGCGCAAGCACTTGAGGCGGTAGCCAGTGCCAGTGAAATCGCGCAGCTAGAAGAGATCAGGGTTAACTATCTTGGTAAAAAAGGCGAAATTACCAGCTTACTTAAAACGTTAGGTAAAATTGCCCCTGAAGAACGTAAAGAAGCAGGCCAAGTAATTAACCAAGCTAAGCAAGACGTGCAAGTTGCGATTAATGACAAGCGTGAATTGTTAGCAAGTAAAGCATTAGAAGAAAAACTAGCGGCAGAAACAATCGATGTAACTTTACCTGGGCGTGTTATGCCATCGGGTGGTTTGCACCCAGTAACTCGCACCATTGAGCGTATTGAAAGCTTCTTTGGTGAACTTGGGTTTGCTGTTAAATCAGGCCCTGAAGTTGAAGATGATTTTCATAACTTTGATGCGTTAAATATTCCAGAGCATCACCCAGCTCGCGCCGATCACGATACCTTTTACTTTAATCCTAAGTTGGTTTTACGTACTCAAACCAGTGGTGTACAAATTCGTACTATGGAAACTGAGCAACCGCCACTGCGTATTATTTCGCCAGGGCGTGTATACCGTAACGATTACGACCAAACACACACGCCTATGTTCCATCAGGTGGAAGGGTTGATGGTTGATACTGATGTAAGCTTCACTGAGCTTAAAGGTATTTTACATGACTTTTTACGTAACTTTTTTGAAGAAGACATGGAAATTCGTTTTCGTCCTTCATTCTTCCCGTTTACAGAGCCTTCAGCAGAAGTGGACGTGATGGGTAAAGACGGTAAATGGTTAGAAGTATTAGGCTGCGGCATGGTTCATCCTAACGTACTTAAGTCTGTAGGCATCGATCCTGAAAAATACACAGGTTTCGCTTTTGGTATGGGTGTTGAGCGCTTAACCATGTTGCGTTACGGCGTAAACGATTTACGTGCGTTTTTCGAAAATGACTTAAAATTCCTAAACCAGTTCCGTTAAGAGTGAAGAGATAAAATGAAATTTAGTGAAAAGTGGTTAAGAGAGTGGGTAAATCCTGCAATTGATACGCAAGCTCTTTCGGAACAGCTTTCAATGGCTGGTTTAGAAGTAGATGGCGTTGAGCCGGCAGCAGCCAAATTTAATGGCGTTGTGGTAGGTGAAGTGGTTGAGTGTGGCCAGCACCCTGATGCAGATAAACTACGTGTAACAAAAATTAATGTTGGTGGTGATGAACTGCTTGATATTGTTTGTGGTGCACCAAATTGCCGCCAAGGTATTAAAGTTGCAGTTGCCACTGTTGGCGCAGTGTTACCAGGCGATTTCAAAATTAAAAAAGCCAAACTTCGTGGTCAGCCTTCACACGGCATGTTATGTGCGTTTGATGAGCTAGGTATTAGTGAAGAAGGCGATGGCATTATGGAATTGCCACTTGATGCGCCTATTGGTGCCGATTTACGCGAATATTTAGCGCTTGATGACAACATTATTGACGTAGATTTAACACCTAACCGTGGCGACTGTTTAGGTATCAAAGGGCTTGCCCGCGAAGTCGGCGTACTTAACAGTATTGATGTAAATACATTAAGCATTCCAGCGGTAACCCCGACAATTGAAGACAAAGTATCTATTGAGTTGGTTAACGATGATGCCTGTCCTCGCTATTTAGGGCGTGTTATTAAGGGCATTAACCTAGACGCTGAGACGCCATTATGGATGGTTGAAAAGCTACGTCGTAGTGGTGTACGTTCAATCGATCCGGTTGTTGATGTGACTAACTTTGTATTACTAGAGCTTGGCCACCCAATGCATGCATTTGATTTAAATGCAATTGAAGGTGGAATTAAAGTACGTAGTGCATACCCAGGTGAAGAGCTGGTTTTATTAGACGGTAATACGGCTAAATTAAATGAATCGACATTAGTGATTGCCGATCATCATAAAGCGCTAGCCATTGCTGGTATTTTTGGCGGTGAGCAATCGGGTGTTACTGAAAAAACAGCTGATATTCTGTTAGAAAGCGCATTCTTCAACCCAGTGGCTATTGCAGGACAAGCACGCAGCTATGGTTTGCACACTGATGCATCTCATCGCTATGAGCGTGGGGTCGACTTTGCACTACAACACGATGCCATGGAGCGCGCTACAGCGTTACTTTTGGAGATTGTAGGTGGTAACGCAGGTCCAATCGTTGAAGCGGTTGCTGCTGATAAGTTACCAAAAGTAACTGAAGTGCGTTTACGTCGTTCACGTTTAGACCGTGTTATTGGTCATCACATTGACGATGCTAAAGTAACCGATATACTTACGCGTTTAGGTCTTGATGTTAAATTTGACAATGATAGCTGGAGCGCTGATGTACCAAGCTACCGCTTTGATATTCGTATTGAAGAAGATTTAATTGAAGAAGTAGCACGTGTTTACGGTTATAACAGTATTCCTAATGTGGCACCAACTGCAAAACTTAAAATGACCACGCATGATGAGTCAACTGTTGCCCTGAGCCGTTTTCGTAATGCGCTAGTAACCCGTGGCTATCAAGAAGCCATTACTTACAGTTTTGTTGATCCTAAAGCGCAAGCTATTTTACATCCAGAGTGTAACGCATTGGTATTGCCGCACCCAATTTCAATTGAAATGTCAGCGATGCGTGTAAGCTTAATGCCTGGCTTATTAGCTTCTGTTGCCTATAACCAAAACCGCCAGCAACCACGTATTCGCTTATTTGAACACGGCCTTAAGTTTATCAGCGATGAAAGCGCAGAAAATGGCGTTTACCAAGTGCCGGTTATTGGTGGTGTTATTACCGGGCTTGTGCATGGCGAACATTGGGTTGAAGAAAAACGTAACGTTGATTTTTACGACCTAAAAGGGGATGTTGAAGCATTACTTGCAATTACCAACGATGTTAGCCGCTTTGAAATTAAAGCCGAGCAATCAGATGGCCTTCATCCTGGTCAATCAGCCGTTATTTATGTTGATGGTAAAAAAGTAGGTTTCTTTGGTGCATTACACCCTCAGGCGCAAAAATCGTTAGATATCAATAACGCTACTTTTGTGTTTGAAATTGAAATGTCAGCGTTAGAAAAAAGAAATTTACCGCAGGCTGTAGGGGTGTCTAAATTCCCATCAAATCGCCGCGACATCGCGATTTTAGTACAAGACAGCGTTAAAATAGGTGATATTTTAAACGTCATCGGAAAAGTTGGCGGAAATCAATTGGTTGACCTAAACTTATTCGATGTGTATAAGGGCAAAGGTATTGAGCCAAATTATAAGAGTTTGGCGATTGCTCTAACACTGCAAGCGGTTGATAGAACACTCGAAGAGAAAGATATCAATCAGGTAGTTGATAACGTGGTGGCCGCACTGGCCGAACAGTTTAATGCATCGTTGAGGGACTAGATATGGCGCTTACTAAAGCCGACATAGCTGAACACCTATTTGAAAAGCTCGGGATCAATAAAAAAGATGCCAAAGATTTAGTTGAAGCGTTTTTTGAAGAAATCCGCTCAGCGCTTGAAAAAGGCGAGCAGATTAAGCTCTCTGGATTTGGTAACTTTGATCTTCGAGATAAGAAAGAAAGGCCGGGACGTAACCCGAAAACGGGAGAAGATATCCCAATTTCAGCACGTCGCGTGGTTACCTTTAGACCGGGGCAAAAGTTAAAAACCCGTGTCGAAGTAGGCACAAGCAAAAAATAAAACAAAAAGGCAGCGTAAGCTGCCTTTTTTGTATCTGTTTTATTATTTCCGGGGGGAAATAAACGTTCCTTGATCTATTTGTTGCAAAGTCTGCTCGGCTAACCTATCTAAACTCTCTAAATTCTTTCCTTGTGCTTTTAACTGCTGCTCATTTAACAGTATATCAATATGTTCAATACCAGAGAGCTGAGCTATTTTGGCAAAAATATAAGCATGTTTATATTATTGGTGTTTATAAAACAGGCTGATCTAAGACATATATATTTCAGGATTCGGTTCATGCTTGGCTTTATTCCGCGCTAGCGTGTTGTATAAAAAATTAATCGCTTTTTCTTCATCAACCTTAATGTAATAAGACGCTAAGTAAAATTGCATCTCAGCACTTTGTTCAACTTCTGCAGTATGTTCTAAAGCGAGCAAACGTGTTAATGCACTTTCGTCATTGTTTCTTGACCAATGATAATAAAGCAAGCCCGGATGGCTGGTGTGTTTTGTCTGTTGATAAATCCGCGCCATTTCCCTCATACTCGTTAAGTGGGCACGTTGGCGAGCCGTGGTTTTGCTTTTTAATTTAATGTGCTGAATGTTGCCTACATGGATGTAGGTAAGGGGCGTGAGCAGAACGCGGAAGCTTTGCTCGGTTTTTACTTATTCTTACACGGATGTAAGCCAGTAGAATAACGCAGGAGCAGTTATCGAGCCCACTAGGTTACAAACCTCGCGCCGCGATTAAATTGTCCCTAGTTTGAACAAATTTTAATCCACAAAGGTCAACAGACCCTCATATAGTATTATTCTAGCCTAAACTTTAGTCTCTAACAGTAGAGAATAAAATGAGATTAAATTAGAATAGGCCTGCCCGAAGGAATGCATTGCTCTCAAAATTCGATGCACTCTTAGGCTATCCGTTCAAAATTGTTTAATTAGGTAAAAAAAATGACCTCATCTCACGAGTTAGAATACACAAGTAGCTGGCAAGAACGTCAAGATTACGCAGAAAGCATGCAGCCTATTATTGGTAAATTGTATCGTAATCGTGGTATTGAAATCGCTGTTTACGGCCGTCCATTAGTAAATTCAAGCACTATTGATATTATCAAGTCTCACAAATCAGTAGCTCAATTTGAAGGGACTAAACTGCGCCTACGTGAAAGCTTCCCATTCTTAGAAGCTATCAGCAAAATGGAATTAAATTCTGCCCGTATCGATATTGGTAAATTAGCATACAGCTATTTATACACAGATGCAGCGAATGGTCGTTCAGTAGAAGAGTTTGTTAAAGATGAACTTGCTGAAATTGTTGACTCTAAACCAAAAGCACCACGTGACGTTGTACTTTACGGTTTTGGTCGTATCGGTCGCTTATTAGCGCGTTTATTAATTGAAAAATCAGGCCCGTATGCCGATTTAAACCTTCGCGCTATTGTTGTGCGTGGCGGTAAAAATGGCGATTTAGAGAAACGTGCAAGCTTATTACGTCGTGACTCTATCCATGGTCCATTTAATGGTTCTATCACTATCGATAAAGAGCGTAATGCAATTAAAGCTAACGGTAGCTATATTCAAGTTATCTACGCTAACTCGCCAAGCGAAGTTGATTACAGTGCCTACGGCATCGAAAACGCATTAGTCGTTGATAACACAGGTATCTGGAAAGATGAAGCCGGCCTTGGTCAGCATTTAGAATCTAAAGGGGCTGCAAAAGTATTATTAACAGCGCCTGCTAAAGGTAATATTAAAAATATCGTTTACGGTGTAAACAACCAAGATATTTTACCGGAAGACAAAATTGTCTGTGCAGCAAGCTGTACAACCAATGCGATTACGCCAACACTTAAAGCATTAAACGATCAGTTTGGTATTAAGAATGGCCATGTTGAAACGGTTCACTCGTACACTAATGACCAAAACTTAATTGATAACTACCACAAAGCGGAACGTCGTGGTCGTGCTGCGGCGCTAAACATGGTTATCACTGAAACAGGTGCTGCGAAAGCGGTTTCTAAAGCATTACCAGAGCTTGAAGGTAAACTAACAGGTAACGCAATCCGTGTACCTACACCAAACGTATCGTTAGCTATCTTAAACTTGAACCTTGAAAAGAGTACAACGGTTGAAGAGCTTAATGCGTTTTTACGTGAAACAGCACTTCACTCAGACCTACGTGATCAAATTGATTACACAGCATCAACTGAAATCGTCTCTACCGATTTAGTGGGTAGCCGTTACGCAGGTGTTGTTGATTCTCAAGCAACGATTGTTGATGATAACCGCGTAGTACTTTACGTATGGTACGACAATGAGTTTGGTTATAGCTGTCAAGTAGTTCGCTGTATGCGCGACATGGCAGAAGTCTCATTCCCAAGTTTACCTCGATAAACATATGAGCAATTAAGAAAAGCCAGCACTTGCTGGCTTTTTTAGGTCTGAAGATTTTTAAAGTGAAGCGGTTATGGTACGCTTTATTAAATTGGGTACGCGTTTATACACTTTTAAAGTGCAGTGACACGTATTTACCTCTTGGCTAAATGCCTTAGTCAAAGACACACAGTTAACTAATAGGTTTGTTGTAATGAAAATCAGTAGCAATTTCGACAGTGGTAATATTAAAGTTATTGAAGCCACCGATCCGTTAAATATTCAGCTAGAAATTAATAAAGATCATCAGTCTGAGTTTTATCAGTGGTTTCACTTTCGTCTTGAGACAACGCCTTATCAACTTCATCAGTTAAATATTAATAATCTTGATAAGTCTGCATACCCTGATGGTTGGGTAGACTACCAAACTGTCGCTTCATACGACCGTCAAACATGGTTCCGTGTACCGTCTTCGTATGAAAATGGCACATTAACATTTGAGCTTGAGCCTGAGTGCAGCAGCGTTTACTTCGCCTACTTTGCTCCTTACAGCTACGATCGTCATTTAGACTTATTAGCATGGGCGCAAAGCCAAGAAATTTGTCAACTAGAAACACTAGGTCAAACGCTTGATGGGCGTGACATGAGCGTGCTTAAAATTGGTCAGCCAAGCGCCGATAAAAAAGTAATTTGGATCACTGCCCGTCAACACCCAGGTGAAACAATGGCAGAGTGGTTTGTAGAAGGCTTAGTACACAAGCTGCTTGATGATGAAGACCCTCATGCAGCAGCGTTACTATCAAAAGCGGTATTTTATATCGTGCCAAACATGAATCCAGATGGCAGTGCACGCGGTCACCTACGCACTAACGCTAAAGGGGTTAACTTAAACCGTGAATGGCAAACACCCAGCATGGAAAACAGCCCAGAAGTTTACTTAGTGCTTAATAAAATGCGCGAAGCCGGCTTAGACATGCACCTAGACATTCATGGTGATGAAGCTATTCCATATAATTTTGTTGCCGGTAGCGAAGGCATACCAAGCTATGATGCACGCCTAAAAGGCCTAGAAGATAGCTTTAAAGCCGCGCTTTTAACTATTACTCCAGAGTTTCAAGATACCCATGGCTACGATAAAGACGAACCAGGTCAAGCTAATTTAACAGTAGGTTCATCAGCCACAGCAGAAGAATTTAAAGCGCTAACTTACACAGTAGAAATGCCATTTAAAGATAATAATGACTTACCCGATCCAGATTATGGTTGGTCAGATCGTCGTTCATATCAATTTGGTCAAGATACTTTAGCAGCCATTGTTAATGTTGTAGACAACTTAAGATAAAACGTTTGTTTCAAAGGGTATCAATAAATATTGATACCCTTTTTACTTTTAGCTAAACCAACCGTACCAAAAAATAAGAATCATTTACCCACCACAGCACTAAAACGTTTCAATACACCTTCTCGACAGATTTAATACCATATAGTCTAAATCAATTTGCACTTAGTTAAACGTTGATCTGGAAGGCTCAATATAAATAAACAATAAGTTGTTTTGAAAATTAACTGTTAACAAGGTTGGGCACTTAAGTTAATATCGATTGAACAATAAGAAAAACGGAAAAGATTAACCCCTTATTTCGTAAAGCTTATGACAGGTATTCTGAGTAGCAGAGTATGGTAATTAATAATAATAAATATAACTGTGAGGATGTTCATGGAAGCTTTTGTAAGCGCCGTTAATGATGTTGTTTGGAGTGATGCACTCATCTATTTATGCCTGGGCGCAGGTTTATTTTACTCCGTACTAACTCGATTTGCTCAAGTTAGACATTTTAAAGAAATGTGTAAGCTATTATTTAGCCCTAACACCTCAGAAAAAGGAATTTCATCTTTTCAAGCTCTTGCTGTTTCATTATCTGGCCGAGTAGGGGTTGGTAATATTGCCGGTGTGGCAGCCGCAATTGGTTTTGGAGGCCCTGGCGCTATTTTCTGGATGTGGGTTGTTGCTTTTTTAGGTGCAAGTACTGCATACGCGGAGTCAACATTAGGTCAAATTTATAAGTTAGAAGAAGACGGCCAATACCGCGGTGGTCCAGCGTATTATTTTGATCGTTGTTTAGGGCAAAAGTGGCTGGCTGTATTATTTGCAGTGTCGGCAATTATAGCGTGTGGGATTTTCCTGCCGGGCGTGCAAGCAAATGCTGTGGGCAACGCATTCACTCAAGTATTTGGCGATGGCACTATGGTGTCTACAAGTTTTGGTGACGTAGGTAGTTTTAAACTGGTTGCGTTGGCCATTATTCTAATCGTTTTAGCGTTTATTATCTTTGGTGGTATAAAGCGTATTGCTAATTTTACGCAAATTGTAGTGCCATTTATGGCGCTTGGTTACATCGTGCTGGCCTTAATTATCGTATTTTTAAATATAGACAAAGTACCGGGTATTTTCTCGCTCATTATTGGTGATGCATTTACAGCCCAAGCAGGTTTTGGTGCTGCAATTGGCTGGGGTGTTAAGCGTGGAATATACTCTAATGAAGCCGGCCAAGGTACAGGTCCTCATGCGGCGGCGGCGGCAGAAGTTGATCACCCTGCACAGCAAGGTTTAGTGCAAGCTTTTTCCGTTTATGTTGATACACTTTTTGTATGTACAGCAACGGCATTAATGATTTTAATGACGCAGCAATACAATGTAGTCGGTACTTTGCCAGAAGGGCAATTCATTATACAAAATGTGGATGCGGCAACTGAAGTGGGGTCAGCAGCATTTACCCAAATGGCGTTGTTTAGTGTATTTGGTAGCTTTGGAGAAGCGTTTGTAGGTATCGCTTTATTCTTCTTTGCTTTTACCACCATACTGGCTTATTACTTCATTGCTGAGACGAATATCGCGTACTTAAATCGCTACTTTAAAGGAAGTATTCCGCTTGTAGTGGTAAAACTTATGATTATGTTTATGGTAGCCTACGGCATGGTTAACAGTTCCGGTTATATATGGACTATTGGCGACATAGGCGTTGGCTTAATGGCGTGGATCAACATATTGGGTATATTAGCCATTTTCTTTGTCGCTAAACCGGCCTTAACATGTTTGAGTGATTATGAAGACCAAAAGAAAAAAGGTGGCAAAATCACATTTGATCCCGTTAAGTTAGGGATTAAAAACGCCACCTTCTGGGAAAAACGTCTTGAAAAGCAATCTAAAGACGCTGAATAAACAGATCCCAATAACCTAATATCATCTATTGGGTTAAATTCAAAAAAGACAAAGAGCAATAAAACAAGTACAATGAAAAGCGCCGAAAGGCGCTTTTTTTATGCGTAGTATGGAGAGAGATGTATGGCGATTATTCGTTGCCCCAAATGTGCAAAATCAATTTCAGATAAACATTCGCAGTGTCCACATTGCCAAAGTAACGTTGCTGAATTAAATGCCGAGCAAGTTCAACAACTTCAACGTGAGCAGCGAATTAAAAAGCAGCAAATGTTTATGAACCACTCCTTTTTAGCGCTGATCTTATTTTTAGGTGGCTTCTTTTGTTCGTACTTCCTACAACCTCAAGAAAAAACACTTCAGTGGTATGCGTATACCTCGGCCATTGGCATTGGCTGTATTTGGTACCTTATTAACCGTATTATTTTAGTGACTCTGAAAAAGAAAAAATGACATGAATATTGACAACCTAGTACAGAATATTACTCCAGAATTATTTGAGCGCTTACAGTATGGCGCGGCAACGGGAAAGTGGCCAGATGGCACGCCTTTATCAGATGAGCAAAAGCAACAAACAGTGCAACTAGTGATGTTGTACCAAGCAAAAGTAGCACAATCAAACGAGCAGTTTACCATTGGTGCAAATGGAGAAATGATCCAAAAAACCAAAGCGCAACTACAAAAAGAATTCAAATCAGATAACGAAATAGCTAGGTTCAGTGAAAATGATCTTTAAACACCTTTTTACACCAAAATGGAAACACCCAAAGCAACAAGTTCGTTTAGATGCGATTGAAAAACTTGATGTGGCACGTGACGTAACAATTTTAAGCACTTTAGCCCTTGAAGACTCATCGGCTGAAATTCGTCGTAAAGCACTGCAAAAAGTAAACCACTTACCACTGTGGTGGAAAGCTTACAAACAAGATCAGGCATTGAAAGATATTGCTGAACAACAAATCTCATCGGCTGTATTAAACAGTGAAAGTAGCTTATCGGCGCAGATTAAAAATGAGTACATTGAACGCTTTGCACCGGTTAAAACCCTTGAAAAACTAGCATTTGCTGAAAAAGAATTGCAAGTGAGAGTTAAGCTATTAAAACGCCTAGCTAACCCTAAACTGATTGAAAAAGCCTTTAAAGAAGCAAACGAAGAGCTGCAAAAACAGTTAGTTGATTTAGTCATTACTCAGCAGCTAACTAAAGCACTGTTAAAGCATGCTCAAGGTGAAGCCAAAGTTGCGCTAGAGAGTCATCTTGAAAGCGAGCGTTTAGCGCTTGAAATGCCATCGCAAGTTGAAAACGCAACCCGTGTTATTTTAGCAAAGCTTAATGCATTGCGTGATAAAAATGACTACGCCATTGTTGACCCACAAGCTGCAGAACTCATTGCGCAGTGGCAAGCTCTTGAATTAAAATGGCTAAGTGAAGAACATGTAAAAACCCTTGATGCTAAATATATATCAATTACCGATAAGCTCGATGCACACATTGCAACCTTAAAAGCGCAACATGAAATAGAGCAGCAACGTTTAGCGCAGCAACAGCGCCAAGTGTTAGCGTTAGCTACGTTAGAAGCATTAAGTGAAGAAATTGAAAATGCATTGCAACTTGGATTAGAAACCCCAGAGCAAATTCAGCAAGATTGGCTTAATGCAAAAGTAGCACAAGCAAAAGACACACTAGATAAAACGCAATTGATGGCTGATCAGCAATCAAAACAAGTGATTAATAAGCTTGAGCAACTATTTTTACAAGTAGCCAAGTTACCTGAGCTAACCGCGGCGATTAAAGAATATAAAATTGCTTACAGTGCGCTGTGCGAAATAAAACCCGCCGAGCAGCTCAGTGATTACGATCAACAACTAAGTGCCTTTAATCACACATTTAAAGAGGCACGCAGCCATTTAGATGTACTTAGCAATGATTTACAAGCGTCATTTAAAACCCAACTTAATGCGCATAAAAAGCAATTTTTAGCTGCAATGAGCGAACTCACTAAGCCGCTTGAAAAAACCCAGAGCCAAGCTAAACGTAAGGCACGTGATGTTAAACGTTTAATTGAAGAAGGGCGCTTTAATGTTGCATTTGGTGTATTTAAAGGGTTCGAAGAGTTATTTAACGAATTGACCGAAAAATATCAACAACCGCTTGTTAATTTAAAAGCAGACCTAGAAGCGCAATTAGCCGATGCTAAAGATTGGCAAAAATATGCGGCCGCACCAAAACGTGCAGCACTTTTAGAAGAAGTAACAGCGTTAGTTGATGAGCCGTGTAACGATCCACAACAGCGTGCTGATCAAGTTAAAGTACTTCGCAAGCGTTGGAATGAACTTGGACGCCTTGATACAGAGCAAGAGAAACAACAGGGCAACGAGTTTGATGAAAAAATTGAGCTTTTATTTGCCCCTTGTCGCAGCTACTTCGCTGAGCAAGAAGTGCAACGTGAAGCAGCAAAAGCAGAGCGCGAGCAATTGATTGCTGATATGAATGCACTGCATTTACAAGCAACTGATACGGCTGATTTAGATTGGAAACAACTAGAAAGCAACTATAACCGTTTGCAAAAAGCATGGCGAAGTGTGGGTAAAGTTGACCCGAAAACATACCGCGTATTAAACGAGCGTTATAAAGCAGAGCAGCAACAGGTTGTAGCGTCACTTAACGCGTTTCATAAAGGCAATGCCGCACTTAAAAATGAGCTCGTTGAACAAGCACAGCAATTATCACAAAGCGATAATTTAGCAGACGCTTGTCAACAGCTAAAACAGTTACAGCAACAGTGGCAAACCATAGGGTTTGCAGGCTTAAAAGCTGAAAACGCATTGTGGCAAAAATTCCGTCAGTTTAATGATGCAACTTTCACTAAACGAAGCGAAGAATTTGAACAGCAAAAACGCGAACAAAGTGAGTCAGATAAGCTGGCAACAACTGAACTGAATGAGCTTGAAGCAGCATTAAATAGTGTAGAAGGTAAAGCCCAATTACTTGATTTACAAACCAAAGTTAAAGGGTATACACAGTTTAAATCGTTAACCCCTAAAGTGTCTGCTTTGTTATCAGCCATAGATGAAAAGCTGACAGGCTTAGCGGCTAAAAATGAGCAAGCTAATTTAGATGCTTTATTTGTTGCACTTGAGAACAACGAGCCAGTCCCGAGCCAATTTAATGGTACCGTTAAAACAGCACTGAGCTGTGAGCAGCTGCTAACGCGCATGGAAATACTTGCGAGCGTCAGTTCGCAAAACTCAGCGCAAAGAATGGTAGAGCAAGTAGCCATGCTTGATGATAAGCACCGTGGCGAACACGCTGATTTAAATTATTATTTAAAGCAGTTATTAGCACTCAGCGAGGGTTCAGTCACAGCTGACACACTAGCAAGGTTAAAAGTTATTTTTGCTGTAAACTAACTTTTATCAACTAAAATGAAAAAACCGCTATTAAAGCGGTTTTTTATTATGGCTACTTACTGCCTATACGATTAACCAATAGGGTTTTGCATGAAAATTTTTGTTTTTATTTCACTACTATTTTTAACTGCCTGTAACAGTACGCAGGGTATTTCGGTTTATTCATTTACAAATTCAGAGGTTGAGTCGTTACTAAATAAAGAGTTACCTAAATTAAGTGAAAAAGTTAGCCTGATGGGCTTACCTGTGCAGTTTGATGTGAATGATTTAAGCGTTAATATTGGCCCAGATAATAGTGATTATGTTTTATTAGGTGCAGATTCTAGCGCCGAGATTAATGCTTTTGCATTAAAGTACCCAGTGCGCTTAAAGTTACAAATACAAGGCACGCCTTTTTATGATAGCGAGAAAAAAGCCGTATTTTTACGTAATGTTAAGTTACTCGACTCAAGCATTGATGCCGGTGGCTTTAAAGGTAATTTAGAAGTGCTGGATAACGAGGCCATGGATGTAATGAATGCCTTTTTAGCCGTTAACCCCGTTTATAAGTTAAATATGAACGATCCTAAAATGGCATTATTAAGTAATTTACCTTTAGATTTAAAAGTAGTAGAAGGCGCTATTAAGCTAGTCCCTCGGTTATAATTTAGATCCAATAGGCGTAATAAAACGTATTAATTGACCTTATTATTAATAGATTAGGTTAGTTATGGCTAATGAGCGTTCCGTTCCCACATCTCGACTTTCACGTTTTGCAAAGTTAGGCTCATTAGCCACTGGCGTCGCCACGAATATGTTAGTGGGCGGGGCTAAAAGTGCGCTTTCTGGTAAAGGCTGGGATAATAAAAGCTTATTGCTTCAGCCTAAAAATATTGAAAACCTAGCCACTCAACTCTCACACCTGCGCGGTGCGGCAATGAAGCTTGGGCAGCTGCTTTCAATGGATGCTGGCGACTTACTAACCCCCGAACTTGCTCAATTGCTGTCTTTATTGCGATCCGATGCCAACCCGATGCCACACAAACAACTGGTTAGTGTTTTAAAAGAGCAGTGGGGAGAGGATTGGTTATCGCGTTTTTCTCATATTGAGCTTAGGCCGTTTGCGGCGGCGTCCATTGGTCAGGTTCATTTAGCTTATAAAGAAAATGGCGCGCAGCTGGCAGTTAAAATTCAATACCCTGGAATCGCAAAAAGTGTAGTGAGTGACGTAGATAACGTGATCACTTTACTTACCTTATCGCGGTTATTACCTAAAGAGCTGGATATTAAACCCTTAGTGGCAGAAGCCAAAGCACAGCTATTAGCCGAGGCCGACTACACTCGAGAAGCTGAGTATTTAGCACGTTACAAAAACCTGTTAGCAGATAACGCGCATTTCAAAGTCCCTAGCGTGTATCCCCAGCACAGTACTGCGCAAGTGCTAACTATGGAGTATGTAGATGCCAAGTCTATAGAGGGCATTACATATTTACCACAATCAGAGCGAAGTCGGGTTGCTGAGCAACTGATTGATTTATTTTTTAAAGAAATGTTTGTCTTTAATTTAATCCAAACCGACCCTAACTTTGCAAATTTTCATTACCAACCTGAATCACAAAAAATAGTATTATTTGACTTTGGTGCCACACGAGAAATTACCCCAGCACTAAGTAATGCCTATCTAGCTTTATTTAAAGCTGGTAGTAATAACGATCGTGAGGGGGTGCTCAATGCCGCCACCGATATTGGCTATTTTAAAGATTCGCTCAAAGACAATTACAAAGAAAAAGTGATTGATTTATTTTTAATGGCCTGCGAGCCACTGCGTTATCACGGCGAGTTTGATTTTAAAAACAGCGCGCTTGCTAGCAATATTAAAGATGCTGGCTTGCAGTTAAGTGCACAGTCGCAGCAATGGCATACGCCTCCTGTTGATGCGTTGTTTATTCACCGTAAGCTAGCGGGCTTGTATTTAATTGCAGCACGGCTAGAAGCAAAAATAGATATTAAGGCATTATTTAGCCATTACTAGGTGCTAAAGCAGGAGAGAATTGGCATAATACTCGCGATATTTCGCGAGGTCTGCAATGATAAAAAACTTTTTAAACGATCCTACTTTATTACTTAATGCGGTAGGTGAGGGCATATACGGATTTGATTTATCTGGTAATGCGGTGTTTGTAAATCCAGCGGCAGAGCGAATGACGGGTTGGACAGCCGATGAATTGCTGGGTAAAAAAATACATCAATATCATCATCACAGTCATGCAGATGGCACGCCTTACCCTGCCGATGAATGCCAAATTTACTGCACCATGTTTGATGGTAAACGCCGCGAGGTTAAAAACGAAGTATTTTGGCGTAAAGATGGCAGCGCCTTTGCTGTTGAATATACCTCCACGCCCGTTTATAAAAATAGCCAGCTTATCGGAGCCGTAGCCGTTTTTCGTGATATATCAGCGCAGCAGCGAACCCAAACCGCGCTCCAAGATGCTTTAGCGCAAGTAAAGCATTTAAGCGAGCAGCTCAAAGATGAAAACGACTACCTTACTGCCGAGCTAAATCAAGATTGGCAAGACTCAGGGTTAGTAGGGCGCAGTGATGTATTTCAACGTATGTTGCAGCAAATACAGTTAGTGAGCGAAACCGACAGTACGGTGTTGATACTTGGTGAAAACGGTACTGGCAAAGAGCTGGTGGCACGTAACTTACATAGATTAAGCAAGCGCAATGAGCAGGCGTTTATAAAAGTTAATTGTGCGGCGTTTACCCCTAGCTTATTAGAATCGGAGTTGTTTGGACACGAACGAGGCTCGTTTACCGGCGCAAATGAGCGACGTAAAGGGCGTTTTGAACTTGCTGATAAGGGCACTTTATTTTTAGATGAAGTGGCAGAGCTGCCGTTAGAGTCACAAAGTAAATTATTACGAGTATTACAAGAGCGCGAATTTGAGCGAGTAGGGGGCAGCCAAACCCTAAAAGTTGATATTCGTATCATTGCTGCAACCAATCGTAACTTGTGGGAAATGGTACAAGCAGGGCAGTTTAGAATGGACTTATATTATCGTTTAAACGTGTTTCCTATCAAAGTGCCAGCACTAAAAGAGCGAAAAGAAGATATACCTTATTTATGTCAAAACTTAATTGTGCAAATTAACAAGCGGCTAGGTAAGCAATTACAGGGGTTAAGTAACAAAGCTATTAGGCAACTACAAGCCTATGACTGGCCAGGCAATATCAGAGAGCTGCAAAACGTGTTAGAGAGAGAAGCTATTTTATCTACACAGCCCACACTGCAGTTAAGTCAGCCGCTAAAAGCTGGTAATGCGAATGCTGTTAACCCAACGCTTACACTGGATGAGGCGCAAAGGCAGCATATTATCTCCGTACTGATGTTATGTAACTGGAAAATTGCAGGCGAACAAGGCGCGGCAAATAAGTTGGGCTTACCAGAGAGTACGCTTCGCTCAAAAATGCGAAAATTAGCAGTGCATCGTACTCGTTAACTCGCGATATATCGTGTATGTCGTTAAATGTCGCGAATTTTCGCTTTGGTGTTATGTGTATAATCATTTAATATCAATAAGTTAAATTAACTTTCACTGTGGTCTGAAAGTTGCAAAATCGTACTTAATACCAGTCACTATTAAGTAAGTAACATGAAGTTTGATATTAAAGAAGAAGACATGATCATTAAGCCCTACAAAGAAGAAAGGCCGATTTATATACGCGAGCAAAAAGGGTTTTTTCAGCGTATACGCCGTAATTTAGGTTGGCTGCTAATGCTCAGCTTTATCGCCATTCCTTGGATTCAATATAACGGTCAGCAAGCGGTTTTATTGGATGTGGCCACCCAAAAGTTTACTATTTTTGGCCTAACCTTACTACCTCAAGACTTTATGATTCTCGCCATGCTATTTATGGTGGGGGCGTTTGCGTTATTTTTTGTGACTAATTGGCTTGGCCGTGTGTGGTGCGGCTATACTTGCCCGCAAACAATTTGGATGTTGATGTTCTCTTGGGTGGAACAACGTATTGAGGGGACGCGTAACCAGCGTATTAAGCTTGATAAAAGCCCATGGGATATTACCAAGTGGCGTAAAAAAATTACTAAGCACAGTGCATGGCTGGTTATTTCACTCTTAACTGCCACTTCTTTTTTAGCGTATTTTATTCCAGCTAAAACCTTATACCTAGAAATGGTTAATTTTGAATGGTCTGGGATCACCAGTTTTTGGGTGTTTTTATTTGCATTTTGTACCTATGGCAACGCAGGTTTTTTACGAGAAAAAATGTGTACAGTGGCGTGTCCGTATTCGCGCTTTCAATCAGTGATGTTTGATAAAGACACGCTGGTGGTAACCTATGATAGCGAACGAGGTGAAAACCGCGGTCCACGTAAACGTAAAGCCGATCCTAAAGCGCTTAATTTAGGTGACTGTGTAAGACTGTAACTTATGTGTTGAAGTATGTCCTGCTGGGATTGATATTCGCAATGGACTGCAATATGAATGTATTAACTGTGGCTTATGTATTGATGCCTGTGACGATACCATGGATAAGTTTGGCTACGAAAAAGGCTTAATTAAATACGCCAGTGAAAAGCAAATGGCGGGGCAAAAAACTAATCCATTTAGGCTCAAGTTAGTGGGCTATGGCGCTTTAACTGCGCTGTTAATTATTTCTATGTTTGCTTGGATGCTACAACGTACGCCTATCGAAGCCTCAGTACTTAGAGACAGAAACGCACTGTATCGGGTAAATTATGAAGGGTTAGTAGAAAACCCTTATACACTCACCATCATTAACAAAACGCAGCAACCTTTGCATTATTCTATTTCAATTAGTGGGTTAGAAGGTGCGAGCTTGCAAAGTCCTAACGCTGTGTTGGTAGAGCCAGGGTTGATGAAAAGTGTTCCTGTAACGGTTACTGCCGATGGATATGATATACCCACGAAGGTGAGTAAGCTGCAGTTTAAAATTACCGCACAAGAGGACAATAGCATTTCAATTACTAAAGAGAGTCAGTTTTATAAAAACTAGCCCATTTGGTTTTTCGTTGACTATACCTCGGTCGTGTAATTGATTTACTCGGCTGAGGTAAGCTGACTTTTTATAAATGCCTTAGCGCTTGGCAAGTCATCAAACAAGCATTCTTGTAAATGAGCGTCACGGCCTGAGCTGTGCATAATACGTTGTAGTTGCCTTATGGCTATGGGAGAGGTGAGTATAAAGGCACTCATTATGCAATTATTTATCCCCATTGTTTGGCTAACATCGATCATATTTTTTTCAGCGTCAGGGGTGGCGGCCACAACGTCGGGCGAGTGGCTAATATAGCCCCAAGGTTGATGTTTAAACGTTGCAATGGTGTCTAACAGAGCGGCTTTAAAGTGATTTAATAACTCAGGGTTTAAGTTGCCTTTAAATTGCGCAATAACAATATTACCCTCAAGATAAAAACTGTAACTGCCGTAATTATTTTTAAATTCCAATAGCCGCTCCTTTGTCTGCACCTTACTATGTGCTGATGAATACCATAACTATTACTTATTAATAATGTAGTCCAACGCACCCGAAATTGCCGCAACTTGCGCTAATATGCACTCTTCAGGGTTGGCCGTTGCACTATCTGGGTAAACTTCCGTGGTTGTAACGTAGGTTGCATCAGATAACCCCATGCATAAACCTAACTCTTTTGCTGCATAGTTTATTACCCCAAATTGTTCTTGAGGTACACCAATTAATTGTTTATTTTCATCGCTTGGAGCGATGTGTGTGACCTTTTCAACACATTCAATAATAGCTTTTTGAAAAGCAGGCTCTGGTTTGTTGCTGTCAGCGACTAAATAAAAACCGTCTGGAATATTCCAATTAGTATTTACTTTACCTTCGCGCGCTGCAAGTGCAGGGCGAAATTCACTGTTATCTGAATCAGTGGTTTCATGTAAATCGATATGCACGATTAAATCAGTATTTAAAGATTGCACATAATTCATTACCAATGCAGATTCTTGCGCTGGGCTGCCTTCATAAAAAGAACGGTTTGGATCAATTGCTTCTGGGTTCCAGCGGTTTATTGTTTCATAACCCCATGGGCTAATGCAGGGAGTAATCACCAGATTAAATTTCTCTGCGTATTGAGTTGCCAATGTTTTTGCAAACCTTAACGCACCGTGTACTCCGCTGGTTTCGTAACCATGTACGCCGCCAGTGATTAGCACTGTGTGTTTATTTTTATCAACGTTTTGGGTTTTTAATGCAAACAAAGGGTAACTGTTTTGAGCATAATTAAGTTCACCATATTGCTCTACAATAAGCGTATCTTTTAGCTCATTAATTAGCGTTAATACTTCATCGTTATAGCTGCGTTTAATTTTCTGGGCTTCAAGCCATTGGAGTTTATGATTGTTATTCCACTTTTCACCAGGGTTGCCAATAGGGTAGGTACTGTTATTCATATTAAACCTTTACGTTGAATTATCTCTGCGGGCTATAGAGCACATAGACCATAATGACGAAAATAAAGCGTTAGCTTAACGCTGACTAAAATAGCGCGCAAGTATATGCGATAGTCACTGCATTAGTTAATGGCTGAGCTTGAATGCGGATAGTGCCTTTGTTGCATAAAGTCTTCTAAAAACCATGCGGCAAACTCATGTCTGCCCTCTACATCGGCTTTACTATAGATGTCTGATGCTTGTTGGCGTACTGTTTTTTCTTTAGTGTTTCTTAGTGCGCTTATTTCTTTAAAGCTTAAGCCTTTAAGTAATAACATCGCGACTTCTTGCTCACTGCGAGTCAATGTCCATTGTGAAAATTGGGTTTGAATAACACCACTGTATTCATGACGCGCGTCTTTCATTTCCTGCGATATGTTGTTTAACTGAGTCACAGAACTGTGTAATTCGCGCTTAAGGTTAATAATTTTTTTAGTTCGCGTGTTAATATCTTTAATTAAATACAGAGCACCCAAGGCAGAAATAATCACAATTAAGCTCTCAGTAAAAATATGCCACTGCGGCACCCCTAATTTTAAATCCATGATCACGTCAAAAAAATTTAACACCATGATCACCAATAGCGTTGCTGCGATTATTTTATCTCTCATTAAGTTCTCTAATATCAGTAGGTTAAATTTGCAATGGACATATGTACTGTACTGCCAAAATCAGGGTTTATAAGCATATTAAGGCGTTTGCCTGATGATTTAACAGTCTAAAAAAGTCATGGTTGATTCTATAAAATTAATCAAATGTGAACAAACTAAATGCTGTTAAATTTTACAAAAAAAATGCGTCATTTTTTGCGTATTCAATATACGTTATTTTTCTTCTTTACGGTGACTTTATTAACATTTAATCCTGTGTTTGCTTCGCAAAATTTAGCACCTGTAGGGCTTTATTCACTCAGTGGTTTTGATGTTGAATTTGCGCCGATTCAAAAAACAGAGTTTATTAACAGGCAAAGTTTAATTGGTGAAGTTAATTTCAAACCTGGGGTCAATTATACGGTGCTGTTTGCGTTTGATGTACAGCAGGTTCGTTACTTATACCCTAACGGCAGCATGGTTAAAAAGGGCGCCACTATTGCAAGCGTTGAGGGCAGTGATGTACACCATTTTTTAGATGCCTATCAATCAGCAAAAGACATGCTCGCTATTGCTAAAAGCCATTACGACATAAACCAACAACACTTAAAAAACAAAATAATAAGAAGTTCTGAATGGGTTGAAATCACAAAAAGCTATTTTGAAGCCAAGCTAAATTTTGAACATATGCAACATCAAATGGCATTTTTAAACATTGATGATAATGAAAACGTGACCTTAGTGAGTCCAAAAACGGGCATTTTAAAACTCACTAATGAGTCGGGAAACCGTGTGATGGGTGACACCGCGTTTGATATTATCGATGCAAGTAGTATTCGCGTTAAGATTAAAGTCCCTCTTAGTTTTTCCAACACGTTAGCGCATTTCAAGCTGTCAGAAAGTTGCAGCTTAAATATTGAGAGCTATGACAGTATTGCAGATAAATACCATCAAATAGTGTGGGCGTCGCCAAGCTCAAATGAGTGCCAGCTTAGACTGGGGCAAACTATCAAAGTCACACCGGTAAATAAATTAACGGGCTTTAAAATAGCAAAGTCAGCGGTGTTTGAATTTGAAGATGTTAATTACATTGCTTTAAAGTCTGGCGATAAGCTTGAGTTACTGCCGATTGAGCTCAAGGGTACACAAGGCAAAGACTATGTATTTACTGCTAACAAAAACCTAGATGATCAGCAGGTACTAATAAGCTCGGTAAGTGCGCTACAGGGTATGTTGCTTCACTTAGGGAGAGAGTAAATGTTAAACCAGCTTATTAAGTTTTCACTTACTCAGCGTTTGTTTGTTAGTATTTTTGTTATTGTTGCTATGGCCATTGGTGCTAAATCTTGGTTAAGTATTCCGGTGGATGCTTTTCCAGAAATATCGCCCACCCAAGTTAAAATAGTTTACAAATTACCCGGCATGAACGCCCTTGAAATAGAATCGCAAGTAACACGGGTGATTGAAACCGAATTACTGGGTATTCCGTCACAGCAAATGCTGCGCTCTACCACTAAGTATTCTATTACCGATATTACCATTGACTTTGAAGAGGGCACCGACATTTATTGGGCGCGTCAGCAAGTGAATGAGCGTTTATTAAATATTTTGCCCAACTTGCCCAGTAATATTAGTGGCGGCATGGCGCCAATGAGCACGCCTTTGAGCGAGGTGTTCATGTTTACTATAGAAAGTACTCACTTATCGCTGATTGAAAAAAGAGAGCTTTTAGATTGGCAAATTCGTCCATTACTGCGCACTGTAACCGGTGTTGCAGATGTAAATAGCCTTGGCGGCTTTTCAAAAACCTATGAAATACTTCCCAATACTTTATTGATGCAACAGCATCAAGTCAGCTTTGATGAAATGAAGTTAGCAATCACGCAAACGAATCAAAACGGTGGCATAGGGCGCTTAGAAAAAGGCAACGACACCTTAATTTTGCGCACTGAGGGCAAATACACCGATATAACCTCTATTGAAAATACCGTGATTAAGTCCACTCAAAATAAGGTTATTCGGTTAAGTGATATTGCCACGGTACATGTTGGCAGTTTAACCCGTTATGGCGCAGTCACTAAAAACAGTGAGGAGGCGGTACAAGGGCTTATAATTGCGCTTAAAAATAGTAATACAGCGCAAGTTGTTGCAGATGTAAAAGATAAACTTCGCACCATTGAAGCGTCATTACCGCAAGGCACAAAAATTAATGTGTTTTACGACCGCTCTAACTTAATAAATACCGCAATTAGCACCATTACCAGCGCATTAGGTCAAGCGATTATTTTAGTGATAGTGCTACTTGCCTTGTTTTTAGGTGATATTCGCTCTTCATTGGTGGTGTCTTTGTCTTTACCTATGTCGGCATTGCTGACATTTATAATGATGAAACAGTTTGATTTATCGGCTAATTTAATGAGTTTAGGTGGCTTAGTGATTGCCATTGGTATGCTGGTGGACTCATCGGTAGTTATTGTTGAAAACATAGTGAATCGGCTGGCTAACAATCAGCACCTCCCTCGGCTGCATGTTATTTATCGCGCCTGTAAAGAAGTCGCGGCGCCAGTGTTCTCAGGCACAATTATTATTATTATCGTGTTTTCACCGCTATTAATGTTAACAGGGTTAGAAGGCAAGTTATTTACCCCAGTGGCGCTCACTATCGTGTTTGCCATGCTAAGTGCGCTGTTGTTGTCGTTAACGGTTATTCCAATTTTAGCCTCATTGTTATTAAAAAATGAACCTGTAACCCAGCCTAAAATGGTCACGCTACTACAAGGTTTTTATACTAAAACACTTGCCCAAGCAATTAAAAAGCCGGTGGCAATAAGTGTTATATCGGTTGCTGTTTTAGTGCTCAGTGGGGTGTTATTTCAGGGGCTTGGTAAAAGTTTTATGCCCGTTTTAGATGAAGGCGACATTATTGTACAACTGGAAAAATCGCCGAGTATTTCCTTGCAAGCCTCGCTGGATATCGATAAACAAATTGAAGATACACTGTTAAAAAACACCCCAGAAATCGTACAAATTGTTGCCCGTACCGGCTCCGATGAACTCGGGCTTGATCCTATGGGGTTAAACGAAACCGATGTATTTATGGAATTAGCGCCAAAAGATAAGTGGCGTTTTGACTCCAAAGTGCTGCTAATCGAGGATATTCGACAAACACTTGCGCAATTTCCAGGAGTAAATATTGGCTTTACTCAGCCAATACAAATGCGGGTATCAGAAATGCTCACCGGTGGCACCGGTGATATTTCGATTAAAGTATTCGGTAATGACATTGCTACACTTGCCTCATTAGCTGAAAAAATCACGGCACTTGCCACTAATATTGACGGCGCAAGTGATGTGCAAATGGCGCTTATTGAAGGGGGTAAATACGTAAATATTAAACTTATTCCTGAGGTTGCTAGTCAGTTTGGTTTAACCACCGAAGGATTAAGCGATTATTTAAAGTCGCAATTAGAAGGCCTACAGGTATCGGCACTGCAAGAAGGAAACCGCGTGATCCCAATTGTGTTTAATGCACAAAAAGGCGAAAGCGCAGCACACTTTGAGTTGTCGTCAATGAGCGCATTAAAGCAAAAGCTAATTTTAATGCCCGACAACAGCCTACTACCACTTGAAGAGGTGGCTAATATTAGCTTTAAAACGGGGCCATTGTTAATAGAGCGAGAAAAAGCAAAGCGCTTTGCTTCTGTAAGCGTAAATGTGGATAACCGCGATGTGGTTAGTTATGTAAATGAGCTGGAAGCTAAAATTAATAGCAGCATAAAATTACCCAGTGGTTTTACCTTGTCGTTTGGTGGCGAATTTGAAAGCCAGCAACGTGCAACACAAAACTTGCTGGTGCTTATTCCTGTGGCATTAATACTAATTTTCATTATTTTATTTACCACGTTTAAATCCTTATCTAAATCAACGCTGATAATTGCTAATATTCCGTTTGCATTAATGGGGGGAGTGATTGCCCTATTTATTAGTAATGAATACCTCTCGGTGCCTGCATCGGTTGGTTTTGTTGCTTTACTTGGCGTAGCGGTACTCAATGGTATTGTGATGATCAGCTACTTTGAGCAAATGAAAATGTTTTCTGCCAATGTAACGCAGCGCATTTTAGATGGCGCAAGCAGACGCCTTCGCCCAGTGTTAATGACAGCCACAACCGCCATGTTTGGTTTACTGCCACTGGTATTTGCCACCGGCCCTGGCGCTGAGATTCAAAAACCATTGGCAATTGTGGTTATTGGCGGGTTAATTACCTCAACAATTACAACACTTTATTTATTACCTATCTTTTATGGTTGGTTGGAGAAAAAACATGGCTGAACAGTTACTTTTTACCCTAAATGTACCCACAAACATAAAAGATGACGTGGTTGATATATTAATTGGCATAGAGTGCATTACCGGCTTTAACTTAAAAAACATTGAAGGCTATAGTAAAGAGCACAGTGAATTTGACATTGCCGAGCAAGTAGAAGGGCATCGCAGCTTTTATCAGTTTGAGGTGCATATTTTATTATCAGAACTTGCCATAGTAAAAACGGCGCTAAGTCCTGTTTGTAAGTACACGCCGTTAAAATATTGGGTAACCCCAATTTATGAAAGTGGGCACTTAGGATAACTCAGTATCTAGCATTTTATGCTGCTGAGCATTCTCAGCAGCATTGCGTGTTACTCGAACACTCCTTTTATGACTGCATGGGTGTTTTGCACCATTAATGTGCCGTTAGCCCATACATACTCAGGGGTAAGGGTTTCTTTATCTAGAAGGACAACATCCGCGTCGCTTGTTGCTTTAAGACGGCCTTTATCAAGTCCTAAAATATCGGCAGGGTTACTGGTTATGCTCATTAAAGCGTGCTCTATAGGGACGTTGTATTCTTTGACTGCTTGCTGAAACGAACTCAGTAGTGATGCCTCTTTGCCCACCTCAAGCCCTAATAAATTAAAGTCTTTATCAAAAATAGGTAAACTGGCATGGCCATCTGAGCTCATAGTGAGTTGATTTGGTGCTACGCCTTGTTCTAAGCAGTAGGCAAGGGCTGCTGCATATTCACCATGGGCTAAATCATAGTCGGTTGTGCTGGTGGTAAAGTCGATAGTACCGCCCTGATCACAAAAGTGAATACCGGCATCAAGAAGTGCTTTATTGCGGTTCATATGCGTAGGGTAAAACTGTTTAAGCTTAATATCACTTTGCTCAGCCACCTGATGCAAAATACTCAAGTGGCTATCAACAGGGCCAACATGAATACTCACGGTGCCTTTTTTACCACTGAGCATACCGGCTACTTTAGCCTCAGCTGCCAATTCTGCTAATTGCTGTACCGTGGGTTGGCTACTGCGATGATCAGAAATCGCCACTTCGCCAACACCTATAAACTCCTCTATATACATGATGTCGTCAGTAATTGAGTGGGTGAGTGTTTTCGCGGGTAAATGATACGAACCGGTATGGCAAAATACATTCAGCCCTTGCTCTTTTAGGCCTTTTGCTTTGGCAACCAAGTTGGTCAGTGTACGTGAGCTTGAATCGGTACCCAGTGCGGCCACCACCGTGGTGGTGCCCGATAAGGTTGCATCGGTTAGGTTCATTTCAGGGGTGCGGCTGGCAAATCCAGCCTCGCCACCTTGTGCAAAAACAGGTGGTGATTGTTGGTCGTTAACTGCTTGATATTGTGAAAGCTGCACAGTATGGCTGTCAGGCTCTGCATTAAATACCCCAGGGGTAATAAATACCGTGGCCATATAGGCAATCACTGCCACGCAAAGCAAAATGATGCTTGCATCGGGCATAGAAAATTGTTTTGTTTCATAATTTCACTTTAATAAAAGGTCATTGTGTTGATGCGTAAATAAACGCTTAAACGTACTTTAGCACTTAATAGGCAGTGTCACTGTAGCCATGACCTGTAATAAAAGGAATGCCGCAAAGCGTTTGCTTTGCGGCTAAGCGGTTAAAAACGGTAGCTAATACTTAATTTGTAATTAGCACCTAGGCATTATGGTTGATTGAATCAAAGCCACGGCTTGAACCATAAAGTGTGGGTGGCTCTTTATCAAAAATATTATTGATGTGCGCGCGCAAAGTCAGCGATTTATTAACATAGTAACCCCCAGATAAATCCCAAACGAGCCAGTCATCAACCTGATGCTAACCTTTTGAGTCTAGTACGCCAAGTGAATCTAGCTCATCAATTTCACGGCTACGCAGGCCTTCTATATCATCTTCGTAGCTGCTGGTGTAGTTTGCACCTAAGTTAAGGTAGTAACGTTGCGCTTCCCAATCTATTGACATACGCGCAATATTTTCAGGATAACGATAAGTTCCCAGCAGCTTCTCTAACGAGTCAGACCCCGGTTTATTACGTTCAAACTCAAGGTAATGAGTGCCGTCAAACGCAAAGGTTAAATCGCCGCTTGGTAATACAAACCTATGGTCAAACTTAAAATCTATGCCAGCTAATGTTTGTGACCCAGTGTTTTCAAGTGGGATTGCATGATCGCGAAACAGCGGTAAAAATAGCTCGTCATCACGTGGGTTAAATTCACCTATATAATTGCTTAAAATCTCAGTTAAATTAGCGCCGTCTTGCTCTATGTTTAAATTACTGTTGTCGGTGACATCACATAATGCTTCATCGTACGATATGCCTTGCTCGCCCGGTGGTACAATGCCACAGTGACGAAGTGACGCATCGGTTATGGCGCGATCTAACACAGCGGTCATGTTGGTATCGATTACTTCTTCATGATCAAACTGCCAATAATCAATGGTTAAATTAGTATTAGCCGAGGGACTCCATGCAAAACCAACACTAATAGCCTCAGATTCTTCTGCATTTAGATTTGGGTTACCTAACTCTAACGAATTAACACTCACTTGGGTGCCATCACCCATACAGTATAAATCGGCTACAGCTTGGTTTGCACCACAGTCAAAAGTAGATTGTGTGGTTCTTAATTTAACGCCAGCCTGCGTTAATGATGGTGCTCTAAACGAGGTTGACCATGAACCACGAACAACCAACGAATCAGTTGGGCGATAGCTCAAACCTATTTTAGGATTAAAGGTGCCACCAAAATCATCGTAATGATCGTATCGACCTGCTGCTTGCAGCTCTATTTGCTCACTCAGTGAAATACTTAATTCAGCAAACGCTGCATATTGAGTGCGATCGGCTTCTGATAAACTAGAGCCAAAGCCAAATACATCAACAAGATAGTCTTTATCTGCTTGAGCTTGTGAATTAAGCGAAGGAGTGTCGCTTAGCTCTTCACGGCGTGCTTCTACTCGTTCAATGTTGGTGTCGGTGTTGGTTTCTTGTGCATGTGCAAAAGTGATCGGGTTCAGTAATGCGCTTACTGTGGCCGCAATTGTTAGTTGACGAAACATCTTAAATACCTTTTGTCTTTTTAAGCGCACAAAAACATACAAACAGATCTGTGGCTTTTAATTGTTATATTTTTAGACAGGGCAGTGGTGAAATGACACGCTAAGCCCCTCACTGTGAAAAAGTGAGGTGGTGGGCTACTCGTCAAACCACTCCGAAAGGTAGTGTGGTGAGTAGAAATATGTTGTAAGCAAACGTGCTTTTTTAAACATAACTCTCATTCCAAAAGGTTTTTGACAAAGCCAGCAAAGGGGTGCTAGCTTACTCGCGTTTTAAAGTTCCTTTTTTCATAGCAAGTGAGAGACGCTCTCGCAAGTTATTTCTTATAATTTTTTACATGAGTATAACATAATGGAACGAATATATTTACTAAACAAACGGTTAGCTAAATCGCGTACAGTAACGGCTGTTTTTTCGTTTTTTATTGCTTTTTCGCTGCAGTTAAGCGCAAAAGAATCTGAACAAACGTTAGTATTAGTCGGCGGTGCACTCACAACGTGTGCTAGTTTAAGCCCTAAAAATTGTGAAAAAAACACACAAATTCCGGGTAAAATACATAATGTATTTGCGCTCTCCCACGCTAAAATTAGTCAAATAAAGCTACAATGGCCAAGTAAAAATACGCAAGCTAAAAACAAAACTATTAAAAATTTAGCAACAATGCAGGCTAAATCATCACCCACATTGTCAAAAAAAGAGCTGTTATGGTTATGGCGCGATATTGATAGTAAACAGCTCAATAGTTTAACGGATCAAGAATACAATTTTGTAATAGATATGCTTGAAGTAGCGCAGCTGCAGAGCGACAATACGCGACTAAAAGAGCAGGTCAATACCGCGCTTAATAGCGAATCCGCCGCGACAGATATTTTGCAATTTATATCGGGCAGTTTAAAAGTAAAAAGTACTAACCCGAGCATACTAGCCATTACCGCCTCAAGCAGAGACCCTTATGAATCTGCTGATTTTTACGAAGGATTACTTCGTTTTCCCAATATAAATTCACAATGGCTTGCATTAACTCCTGCGCTTGCTAAAGCAATAACTACCAATAAATGTGATGATTTAAACACGCTTAGGCACTCTGAAATGGGGCTATATCAACGTGAACATATTTACCCTGATCGCACTCAAGCAGAATATTTGCTGTGTAAAAACGGCACAGAGGCTTTAGTGCAGCTAATCAAAAATAGTACCGGTGTTATGTTTAATGGCGGCGATCAAAGCTTAACGCGCAAGGTATTGTTTGATGAAAATAATCAGCCATATCCATGGACAAAAGCGTTACAGTCTCGCCCTGTTGTTGTAGGTACAAGTGCAGGCACCGCAGTGCAAAGTGGCGGGCAAGCGCACGGTGGTAATGTGGTTATGATCACTAATGGCACAAGTTTATCGGCATTGAAAGAAGGCGCGCAAGCCATTAATGCACCCAGTGAGCGCTCAAACAGCGATAGTTTAACTTACAACCGCTTTGGGGGTTTAGGCACATTTAGTTACGGTGTACTCGATACACACTTTAGTGAGCGAAACCGTACATTAAGACTAGGCACCTTGCTCGACAGCTTCAGTGCAAATCAAGCTCAACCCGCATTTGGTTTTGGTGTAGATGAAACCACCGCCTTAGTGGTTATTAAATCTGAATCAGGGAATTTAATGACCGTAATTGGTAAAAATGGTGTGGTGATGGTTAAATCAACAGGGCAGGCTCAGGCTGAAACTAAAACCTACAGTTACTCGTACTGGCCTGCTGGCAGTGTGATTGATATTAAAAATAATGATTTTACCTTAAGTCAGCGCAGTATTAGCCAAGCATTGCCAGTAATTAAAATACCGCCTTTGCCGGTTCAGCGTTTCGGCAGTATTTTAACGGATGCCAAATTGCGCTCTTTAACGCAAGCCATGTGCTTGAGCCAAGAACAAACAGCTGTTGGTCAGCAAGATGCGTTTATTATTAGTCTATCAACTAAGCCTGAGTCGGTTTATCACCGTATTAGTGCTGAGCAGTATGGCTGTGCGGTGAGTAATTTAGAAATTTCAGTGAGTACCTTTTAATTTAATTAAACACGCTGCTTAGTTGATTTTAGATTAAGCGGCCATACTATATTTAAAGCGTGTTATTAAATCACAACAAAAGGAAGGTTCATGAGTAAAGTAGCGGTTATTTATTTTTCTGGATATGGCCATACCAAAAAAGTGGCGGAATTTGTGGCTGATGGAGCAAACGCTCAGCTTATTGCAATCGATGAAAATGGTGATATTAAAGACACCGATTGGGATGCATTAAACAATGCAGACGCCATTATTTTTGGTGCACCTACCTATATGGGCTCATACCCTTGGCAGTTTAAAAAGTTTGTTGATGCCACCTCTAAAGTGTGGTTTACCATGGGTTGGAAAGATAAAGTGTTCGGCGGTTTTACTAATAGCGGCAGCCTAAATGGCGACAAACAAGTCACCCTAATTAGTATGCAAACGTTAGCTTCACAGCATGGTGGAATTTGGGTAAGCCTAGGGTTACCACCCGCCAATAAATTGGAATCAAACCGTCAAGACATCAATAACTTAGGCGGTTCGGTTGGCGTATTAGTACAATCACCTACTGATGCTGACGAAACGGCTATTCCATCAGGCGATTTAGAAACGGCTCGTTTATACGGTGAGCGCGTTGCTGAAATAGCAAAACGATTAAAGTAAAAATGACCTAAATTAAGTTTATTTAATCCGTAAAGCCACACTTAATTAGTGTGGCTTTTTAGTTTGATAGCCTCAGCTCTTGCTTATGCTCAAGTTGATATAAGCTTGAATATTCACGTTTATGAACTTCAAATAAATACGCTCTCAGTTGCTCTTTACCATGGTGAATATGCTTTATTTTAGCTGCTATGCCACACTCACTGTGCCTAACGGGTTCTATGTCTAATGATATAGCCGCTTCATTGGGTAAAATAAATTGCATATTTTGTAACTCATCAAGCTCACTGTTTATTGATGTGGATTTTAAAAATATTCCTGTGCTTGAGATAGATTCAATGCAAAAACCTTGGCTTTGAATATTTAATTCACTTAATCGCCAGCTACGTTGAGTGCCTTTAGTATCAATCACTTCTGGGGCTGCTAACACAGTACTGAAATGGCCTAATTCATCAGTTTTAAATTGAAGTGGAAACCACAGTTGGTAATGAGCTACTTCTGCTAATAGGGTTAATTTAGCCTGACCAAGTAAATGCGCAATACCATCTGGTATTGATGTTTGTACTGTTAGTTTTGTTTCATTAGGGTCTGTTGACCTTTGCGGATTAAAATTTGTTCAAACTAGGGGCGATTTAATCGCGGCGCGAGGTTTGTAACCTAGTGGGCTAAGTAAAAACCGAGCAACAAAGAGTAAATAGCCCCTAGGCAGAACCCGAAGGGCAGCGCCTGTTTGGCATTGATGCTGCGTTATCGCCTATTTCTGGGGAATAACCACACCACATAGGCTCTGCCTTGCCTAAATACCAAACAGACTGCTGCAAATTTAACCTTGAAAGGTCAACAGACCCTAATTAATGCTGTACTTTGACTAGGTTCAAACAACCCAGATAAAAAGTTAATTTCTTCGTCAGACAAATCCATGTATTTTCCTTAATACGTAAATTGCAGATTCTATTCCTTACAAGGTTACTGCCCAATGAATGACCAGTTTATTATTTTGTAAGATTTGGCCTGTACGGCTTTATTTTTATACAATTTATAATCTCAGCTTTCCTGGCTGAATTTATAAGTAATTGATTTAAATTAATTATATTTCATTTTAAGCTTGTTTAGTTAAATCACTGAATAAATCTTTTGGTATTCTAACCCCAATAACAGCAATAAGTTAAGTAATAAAGTGTACAAAATTAAAGCGCTCTGCAACGTTTTTATACCAACTATGCGTAAATGAGACTTAGGTCTAGCTTACTAAGCATAAGGAAATACTTAGAATAGCGCCCAAATAATAATGGGGTTTAAGGGGTTCCAAATGCAATTAGAACGAATTCGTCATAGTGATTTACACAACAAAGTGATGTCTGCAGAGCAGGCCAGTTTATTTATTAAAGACGGCATGACCGTGGGCATGAGTGGCTTTACTCGTGCTGGTGAAGCGAAAGCTGTACCACGTGCACTTGCCGAGCGTGTACGTGAAAACCCAATGAAAATTAACCTAATGACGGGCGCGTCATTAGGTAACGACTTAGATAAGCTACTTACTGAATCAGGTGCGTTAGCGCGTCGTATGCCATTTCAGGTAGACAGCACATTACGTAAAGCAATTAACAACGGTGAGGTCATGTTTATTGACCAGCATTTATCAGAAACTGTTGAACAGTTACGTAATCATCAGTTAACTATGCCAGATGTAGCGGTCATTGAAGCCGTAGCTATTACTGAAGAAGGCCATATAGTACCTACAACGTCAGTGGGGAACTCAGCAAGCTTTGCTATTTTTGCTAAAGAAGTAATTGTAGAAATTAACATGTTACACCAGCCAGAGCTTGAAGGGCTGCACGACATATACATTCCATCGTACCGTCCAACGCGTACACCCGTGCCACTAGTGAAAGTAGATGACCGTATCGGTAGTACTGCTATTCCAATCGATCCGGCTAAAATTGTGGGTATTGTATTTACCAATCAAAGTGACTCATTTTCAACAGTAACCGACCCAGATGCCGATACCGCCTCTATTGCACGCCATTTAGTTAACTTTTTTAAAGAAGAAGTAGCACAACAGCGCATGCCTGCAAACTTAGGCCCATTACAAGCGGGTATTGGTAACATAGCCAACGCAGTCATGATGGGTTTACTAGACTCAGATTTTAAAGACCTCACTATGTACTCAGAGGTACTACAAGATTCTACCTTTGACTTAATTGATGCGGGTAAACTTAATTTTGCCTCTGGGTGTTCAATTATTTTATCAGAGCGTTGTAACGCACAAGTATTTAATAACCTTGAAAAGTACCGCGATAAGCTGGTACTTCGCCCACAAGAAATGTCGAATCACCCTGAAATTGTGCGTCGTTTAGGTATTATTGCAATTAACACGGCACTTGAGTTTGATATATATGGCAACGTTAACTCAACTCATGTTTGTGGTACTAAAATGATGAACGGTATTGGTGGTTCAGGCGACTTTGCACGTAATGCGCATGTATCGGTGTTTGTAACTAAATCAATTGCTAAAGGCGGCGCTATTTCAAGCGTGGTACCTATGGTAAGCCATGTCGATCATACCGAGCACGATGTTGATATTTTAGTGACCGAGCAAGGCCTTGCTGATTTACGTGGATTAGCGCCACGCGAACGGGCTGTTGAAGTAATTAAACACTGTGTACACCCCGATTATCGCAACGCTATGCTTGATTACTACGAGCGTGCTTGTGTACGTGGCGGCCATACGCCTCATATTTTAGAAGAAGCATTCAGCTGGCATACCCGCCTTGAACAACAAGGCACAATGAAGCAAAGCTAATACATAAACCCCGCATTTGCGGGGTTTTTAATTTATGATGCCGATGCTTTATAGCGCGTTGTTATTGTTTTGCCATAAGGTGGTTTAAGTTTTTACTGTGTGCTGTAAAATAACTGCATATTTTTTACAGACTCGCCGTGGCGAGCAACATACAGAGTAACCATAATGGAAAATAAACTAACCGCAATCGACACTCTCGCGGAACTTGAAAGCTTTTTACTGCAAGTGGAAAACGGCGGTTTAGGTTTAACTGGCGTAGCAGGCGTCGGCATGGCAACTAATAATGCCGACGGCAGCCGTTTTGTCGCGGTGTTTGATGACAAGCAACAGCTTTTATTAGCCCGTGAAATTACCGAAGAGATTTTTCAAAGCGGCCAAGATATGGTGCGCAACGGCGTAGGGCGTAAACACTAATACCTTACTACTAATTTAAAAAGCGCCAAATGGCGCTTTTTTTGTGGTTTATTTTAAACAGGTGTTAAATATAAAATAAATGGTAATTATTCACCAAGACAAACTATTTTCTAAGGATCTTTTTTAGCTATTGGCTGATCCTGCCAGTGTGCCAAGCTAGAGCGATTACCCTATCGCTCTAGCTTTAATGAATTTAAACAGCATAAATATCACTGAAATAGTTGAGCAAACTAAAATTCAGTTACAAGAAGATAAAACACTCTCGCCAGCGTTGAAGATGTCTATTGAACTCATTCTTGTTGTCGTTGTTATGCTAGCTAACCTAAACTCCGGATAATAAATTCATCTCAAGCAGCCAACAAGCAGCGGCTAAAATCCGTAAGGTGGGTAAAGTCACTTAACCACCTAACCATTTTTAGCGCAAAGCCCCACCAGTAAAGCCCTGTAGGCTGGTTAAGTAGATTTTATTTTACTTAACCATGCCTAACCACTTAACCATACAAATGCTATAATATAACAATATTAATAAAAAAAGCAGTGGCTAAGTTATGACGACAAACACCAACGAATTAACACTTAAACAAAGTGCTTTCATAAAAGCGTACCTTTTAAACGGTGGTAACGCGACACAGGCAGCAATTAAAGCTGGTTATAGTGAAAAGACGGCTCAAGCTATTGGCGCTGAAAACCTTACAAAACCTGGTGGCGTTACAGTCCATCATTGAAACGGCTATGACTGAACACCAAGAAAAGGGAGTGTTAAACGCAACGGCAGCCATTGCCGCTATAAAAGCCCATAACGAAATGCAAGGCGATAACGCACCGCTCGAGACTAACACCAGTATAAAAGTATCTGCCACACTAGCAGAGCGTTTAACGGCAGGGTCTAAGTGGTAATATTGTTAAAACTTGATATCTGAAATCCTAAATAATCCTAGTAGAGCTTAGCAAAACCCAACACACCAAAAAATAACCGAGGTTAAAAAGCAACAGGTAAAAAGGAAAGGCAGGTGTCGTAAGGTAGGCTACCGACAAGTTAAGAAAGTCTGACACTATGTTTGAATGATAAGAAGTAGAAAAGAGTAGGTTTGGCAAAAGCCCCTAATTTGTATTAACTAAAAGCTCTTTCAATTATATGTATTACCCTATTTGGATAAAATAATTTTTTTATTGTTCATAGACATTTGGCAATTATTAATTTTACTTGCAGCTTTGACTAAAGCATAAAGCCTAGCATCATAATTTGCCTCATTGCTTGCTTGGGTATTATTAAGCTCGTGGGCTTTTAGCTCTCGAGTCTGACGATCTAAGGCAGTATCATTATATCGAGTTGATAGATAACTAATTGAATCATCAATACTTTGAAGTGAAGCAATGTTTGATGCTCTACTCACACCTATAAATTCTTCATTTAAGTCCTCGCAAGAGTAGTCTTTGTAAATCGTGGGGCTGATGTAAATACTACCCTGAGGCTTGCCTACAATAATTACAGCCTCGCTGCTGGGAACGCTTGTTTGTTCATAGTTAGGCATATCTGACTGGCTACATTTTTTTTGAATTAAAGATTGTTGAACGGCATCATACTCACCTTTTAATCTTGAATATTCCGCTTCTTGATCTTGATTCCCTCCAACAAACCAAACTGTATATGGTGTTGCCACAAGTAGTTTATCTCTACTTGCTTTTTCATCAATTCTTCCACCAAGCTCAGACACTATTCTTGTTATCCGATAACTTTCCTCTTGAAGTTGTGTACAGTCGTATGAGCTGTATTGAATAGGCGAAACATACCTTGCTGATATATCTTTTGAAGCGGTTGAGCACCCCGTAAGGGCAGTAAACAGAGTAACCAAAGAAAATTTAGATAGTGTATTCATTGTATGTCCTTATAATTTTTATTTTTTATCAGATGTAGTTATAGCAGTATTAACTATGTGTATCCAGAAAAACTAAGGGAAGTATTTTACCTCTTAGGTATATTTAAGTGTGTTAATTTAAAATTAAGACGTATTAATATATCTACGAGTTAGTTATAAGAGACGGTGAAATGACTAAGTGGCTAGTTATTGGCTAGTTTTAAAATTAATTAAGTCATCAGAAGGAGGGGTTTTAAATTTTAAGGTGTAAGGATTTTATCTAAAAGGTTTAAATGGTCGGTATGGCAGGATTTGAACCTGCGACCCCTGACACCCCATGACAGTGCGCTACCAAGCTGCGCCACATACCGACTTCGATTGCAATAGTACGTGTATTTATAAAAAAATCAATAAGCTTTTGTTTGTTTGGATATTTATTGCGCAAGCGTTTAATATTAAGCGCTTGCGCCAGAAGTTTTACACGGCTTTACTCTTTATTTAACCACTGGTTGATCGTGTTATACATTTCATCTCGTAGTATTGGTTGCGCAGTTTTGTTAGGGTGTAAGTTATCGTTTTGCATTAGCTCGTTTTTTCCTGCTACTTTAAGTACAAAAAACGGCATTAAATAAGAGCCTGTGGCTTTGCTAACACTGGCAAAACTATCGGTGAACATTTTACTGTAACGTGGGCCATAGTTAGGTGGAATATAAATTTCCATAAGTGCGGTTTGTGCATTTGCAGCTTGGCTTTTTTCAATTAAAGCCGTTAAGTTAGTTTGCATTTTTGTGATTGGAAAACCGCGCAGGCCATCATTAGCACCAAGCTCAATGAGCACGTGAGTTGGTTGGTATTGCTCAAGTAGCGCGTCTAATCGGCGCAATGCACCGCCGGTGGTTTCGCCGCTAATACTGGCATTTACTAAGTTGATAGGACGTTGCTCGGTATCGTATTTATCTTGTAACAATTGCACCCAGCCTTGTTCTTGTTTTAAGCCATAGGCTGCGCTTAAACTATCACCAAGTATTAAAATCGTGTTGTTAGCTACCGCGTGTAGTGGGTTAATAACTAAAAATAAAATGAATACACAACGTAGGATAGAATGAGTCATATGTCAGCGCTTTCTCAATTAAATATAATTCAAGTAAATGGTTTATCTAAAGTGGTTTCCACCTTTGAAGGTGAGTTGTCCATCCTCAGCGACATCAGCTTTAATGTCAAGCATGGCGAGTCTGTTGCCGTAGTGGGCACGTCGGGTTCCGGTAAATCCACTTTATTAAGTTTATTAGCAGGGCTTGATACGGCTAGCAGTGGCGAGGTGGTGTTAGATGGCGAGCCGCTGCACGAATTAGATGAAGAAGCACGGGCCGCACTGAGAGCTGCTAAAATCGGATTTGTATTCCAGTCTTTTATGTTGGTACAAAGTTTAACTGCGCTTGAGAACGTGATGTTACCCGCTGAGCTTGCTGGCGAACATGATGCTAAAGAGCAAGCGCTCGCATTACTTGAAAAAGTCGGCTTGAGTCACCGTGTTGATCATTACCCGTCGCAGTTATCTGGTGGTGAGCAACAACGTGTTGCCATTGCTCGGGCATTCGTGGGTTCGCCTAAAATACTGTTTGCCGACGAGCCATCAGCTAACCTAGATAGCAAAAACGGCCACATGATAGAAGCGTTATTATTTGATTTAAATAAACAAAATGGCACTACGCTTATTTTAGTTACCCACGATGAAGCACTGGCGCAAAAGTGTGAACGTATTATTCAAATAGAGGCGGGTGAGCTGGTACACAATTCAACAGAGGAAATGGCAAATGTGGGCTAAATTAGCGCTTAAACTATTTTCTCGTGAGTTTCGCCGTGGTGAACTAACCGTAATAAGCGCAGCCATTGCACTGGCAGTATTAACCGTGCTTACTTTATCTATGGTGACAGAGCGAATTGCACAAAGTATTGCCCAAAAAAGCAGTGCATTTATAGCAGCAGATCGTGTTCTTGCCAGCAATCACGCCATAGATACCGCCTTTATAACCAAAGCAGAACAACAAAACTTACAAACTGCACAAATGGTGTACTTTGACACTATGCTGTTTGCAAACGATCAAATGCAGTTTAGCTCGGTAAAGGCTGCATCAAACAGTTACCCGCTTAAAGGCCAATTGAAAGTTAAGTCGGGTTTGAATGCTCAAACTGAGGTTGCACCCGGTGCGCCAAGCCCTGGTAACGTATGGTTAAGTGAATCTGTTTTTTACAGTTTAAACATAAACGTAGGCGACCAAGTTGAATTAGGTGCCGCGTTATTCAATGTGGAAAAGGTGATTGTAGAAGAACCCGATGCGCCATTTAATGTGTTCTCTAGCAGTCGCAGAGTACTTATTAATATTGATGATGTACCAAAAACTGAAGTAATACAGCCCGGTAGCCGTGTATTTTACCGCCAGTTGTATGCAGGTGATGAAAGCGACATCAATAGTTTTTACGATTGGTTAAAACCGCAACTTAAAGAAAACCAAAACTGGTATGGTGTAAAAGACCGTCAATCGCCCATTTCAAATAGCTTAAACAGAGCTGAAAGCTTTTTGTTATTAGCCGGTTTGCTGGGCATTATATTAGCCGCGGTTGCTATTGCGGTATCGGCCAAGCGTTATTGTGAGCGTCAATACGACCCCGTCGCGATGATGAAAACCTTAGGTGGCAGCCGCGATATGATCCGCAAAATTTACCTTATGCACTTATTAATGGTGTGTACTATGGCGGTAGTCGTTGGCCTTGCTATTGGTTACGGCTTACAAGAAGTTGCAGCTGGTTACCTTGCAAAAAGCATGGGAACCGAACTGCCCATGGCAGGGTTTAAACCGTGGTTAGTCGCCATTAGCACCGGGGTTATTTGTGCGGTTATGTTCTCTATTAAGCCATTGTTAGATTTATTTGATATTCCACCACTTAGAGTGCTTCGCCGTAATTTAGGTGATCGCCTTGCGGTAAGTAAAATCCATTTAGGGCTTAGCGCCTTAACGGTATTTTTATTAATGTGGTTATTTAGTAACAATATTAAAATTACCCTTATTTTATTTGCCTCAACGCTTGCGCTTATTTTAGTGTTGTTTTTAATTTCTAAATTAATATTTGGCGGGGGCCGAAAGCTTGGCTTAAAGCCAGGTAACAGCTGGTCGTTGGCTATTGCGTCTATTCAAAAGCGCGCCAACGTTAATGCGGTGCAGCTAATTAGTTTTTCGCTAGCGATTAAATTACTGTTGTTTTTAATTGTGCTAAAAAACGACATTATTTCGGATTGGCAGTCTCAGTTACCAAGCGATGCACCTAATGCCTTTTTGGTTAATATTACGCAAAATGAGCTGGATCCGGTAAATGAATACTTAGCGCAAAAAGGCATTCAAGTGTCGGAGTTTTACCCAACGATTCGTGGCCGCGTAAATGCAGTAAATGGCGAAGCAGTAGCACGTGAAGTGTCATTGCAAGACAACGAGAAAAAAGACGAAGAAGCCCGCTCAGGTATTGGCCGCGAGCTTAACTTAACTTGGCTTAACGAAGTCCCCTCACAAAATGACATTATCGATGGCCAGTGGTTTGGCGATGGCGCAGTAGCTGAGGCCTCACTTGAAGAGTCGATGATGAAGCGCCTTGATGTGAAAATGGGCGATACCCTCACGTTTTTAATTGGTGCGCAGTCGTTCGACGCTAAAATTACCAGTGTACGTAAAGTTAATTGGGCCACGCTTAAACCTAACTTTTTCATTATTTTAAGCCCTGATGTGTTGAGCAGCTTTCCGGCCACGTATATTTCATCAGTACGTATTGAGCCTGAGCAAAAGCGCGACTTTAGCCAGTTATTACGTACATATCCTACGATTACAGCGATTGATGTAGACAACTTTGTTAAACAAATTCAATCGACTATTGAGCAAGTGTCGTTAGCTATTGGCTTTGTACTGGCTATTGTGGTGTTGTGTGGCGCGTTGGTACTTATATCGCAGGTGCAAGCAAGCTTAGGTGAGCGGATGCAAGAAATTGTGATACTGCGTACTTTGGGCGCTAAAAGCCGATTAATCAAAAATGCCACCTTGTATGAGTTTTTATTACTGGGCGGTTTAGCCGGACTGGTGGCTGCATTTTTCAGCGATATTGCGTTATTGATTGTTCAGCAGCAAATGTTTGATTTAGCGGGTAAGCTGCATCCTAATATTTGGATTATTGGCCCCGTTGCTGGTGGCGTGTTTGTAGCAGGGTTAGGCTATTTTATGATTGCCCGTACGCTTAAACAAAATACCCAAGGCTTAGTACGCGCATTGGCGTAAACTTTTCAGCCAAATAGCGTTTAAATGCCTACTTTTTATGTAGGCATTTTTGTTTTTGCTTGGTACTGGTAATTTATACAGTGCTCTGGCATTATTAGCACTATTAATAAATAACAATAATGAGAGTGCTGTTTGGCCATAATTTTAGGGATTGATCCGGGCTCGCGTTTAACGGGTTACGGTGTGGTTGCGCACCAAGGGGCTAAGTTTACTTACTTAGGCAGTGGCTGTATTAAATTAGCCGATCATGACTTTCCCACCCGACTTAAAATGATTTACCAAGGCATTACACAGCTTATAGAGCAATTTTCGCCTGAAACATTTGCTATAGAAAAAGTATTTATGGCGCATAACCCTGATTCTGCTTTAAAGTTAGGCCAAGCTCGTGGCGCTGCGATTGTCGGTGCCTCTATGGCCGACTTACCGGTTTTTGAATACTCAGCACGGCAAATAAAGCAATCCGTTGTGGGTAACGGTGGGGCAGATAAATCGCAAGTTCAACATATGGTTAAAAACATACTTAAACTGCCAGGTACGCCGCAAGCCGATGCGGCGGATGCGCTTGCAATTGCAATTTGCCATGCCCACTCTGAACAAAATTTAATAAAACTAGCGGGTAGCGCAAGCAAAACCGTTAGAGGACGTCTAAGGAAATAACAATGATAGGTCGCTTAAACGGCGTGTTAGTTGAAAAACAGCCCCCAGAAATACTATTAGAAGTGAGCGGCGTTGGCTACGAAGTACAAATGCCAATGACCTGTTTTTACGATTTGCCTAAAGTAGGCGACAACGCCATTGTGTACACTCACTTTGTAGTACGCGAAGACGCACAGTTATTGTTTGGCTTTAATAATAAAACCGAGCGTGCGTTATTTAGAGAGCTGTTAAAAGCTAATGGCGTAGGGCCTAAATTAGGCTTAGCTATTTTGTCGGGCATGTCGGCGCAGCAGTTTGTAAGTTGCGTAAATAATGAAGATGCTACCGCTTTGGTTAAATTGCCAGGTGTGGGTAAAAAAACCGCAGAGCGCTTAGTGCTCGAAATGAAAGACAGATTAAAAAATTGGGGCAACGATTTATTTACCCCATTTAGCGATAGCGCCGTAATAGAGCCTGCGAGCGATGCAACTATAGCCAATAATGCGGCCGATGATGCGGTTTCGGCGTTAGTGGCGCTCGGTTATAAATTGCCACAAGCGCAAAAAGCAGTAAAATCAATAAGCAAACCCGATATGTCGACTGAGGTTCTAATTAAAGAATCTTTGAAATCAATGCTGTGAGTAAATTATGATCGAAGCTGATCGCTTAATAGATGCTGCTGAAAAAACCAACGAAGATACCATAGACCGTGCTATCAGGCCTAAGTTACTGGCCGATTATCGTGGTCAGCCGCATGTTAAGCAACAAATGGAAATATTTATTGAAGCCGCGCGTAGTCGTAGCGAAGCGTTGGATCATTTATTAATATTCGGTCCGCCAGGCTTAGGTAAAACCACGCTTGCCAATATTGTAGCCAACGAATTAAACGTAAATATTAAAACCACCTCTGGGCCTGTGCTTGAAAAAGCGGGCGATTTAGCCGCATTGCTTACTAACCTTGAAGAAGGTGATGTACTGTTTATTGATGAAATTCACCGTTTGAGCCCGCAAGTAGAAGAAATACTCTACCCGGCAATGGAAGATTACCAGCTCGATATTATGATAGGTGAGGGCCCTGCTGCACGCTCTATTAAGCTTGATTTACCCGCGTTTACACTCATTGGTGCAACTACCCGTGCGGGGTCATTAACTTCTCCACTGCGTGACCGCTTTGGTATTGTACAGCGTTTAGAATTTTATTCTGTTGAAGACTTATCGCACATTGTGGGGCGCTCAGCGCATTATCTTAGTTTAGAAATGTGTGACGATGGCGCCGCCGAAATAGCCAAACGTTCTCGTGGCACGCCACGTATTGCAAATCGATTATTGCGTCGAGTGCGCGATTACACCCAAGTAAAGTCAGACGGTACGGTTAATGCTGAGGTAGCTCAACAAGCCCTCGACATGATTGACGTTGATAAAAGCGGTTTTGATTACATGGATCGTAAATATTTACTCGCCATCATCGAAAAGTTTATGGGTGGCCCTGTTGGCCTTGACAACCTAGCCGCGGCAATAGGCGAAGAGAAAGAAACCATAGAAGATGTGATCGAACCGTTTTTAATTCAACAAGGATTTATTCAGCGCACGCCGCGAGGGCGAATTGTCTCTGATAATGCGTATCACCATTTTGGCTTGTTACCTAAAAAAGATTAAATAACCAGAATAACGAGACTCTTTCTAAAGCCACTGTCATTTTAACGACAGTGGCTTTTTAGTATAAGCAAAGGCTAAATTTAGACGTATTTTACTTTGCCAATAATTCACTGAGCGTTAAGACATATCAGGCTATTGTGCGCCTGCAGTAACGGTATTGAGCCCGAGTGTAACTAATTTTACAAATTGCGGGCAAAAAAAAGCCCGCAAATAATGCGGGCAAACAACAAGTTTAAGGAAGTAATCTAGGGAACTACGTTTTACTTGTTGAGGTCATACCCCAAGAAGTAAAAAAGTAATACGAAATAAATCATATTACGAAGAACTGGATTCAATGAAATAGCTTTCATTTAATGCGCTAGCTCGGTATAGGAGAATAATACCGAAGCGGCAGAATTTGTTCAAACTAGAAAATTTATATTTTCAGATTAAAAAAACTAATAGCAGGGTTTTCTGTTTTTACTTAATGTTGCATGTTAATTAACCATTAATTCTATAAGTTAATGAAATGCTTTGTTTATGTGTATTAACATATAAACGTTCGGTATTAGTTTTACTATTACGTTAAGGTAAGCGTGTAGTGTTTATGAGTGCTTATGCATTAATTTTGAATAAACAGCGTATTTTTGTGACTCTTTAGTGAAATTAAGCGGGCTTATAAATAGTCTTGTTGTTATTTATTTATACAGTAAAACAAGAGTTAAGTAGTAAAATTATTTTTTTAACGTTTTTTGTTGGCTATTCACAGCAATATCGTTGTCAGCAGGAAATACACTAGATACACTAGCTGAACTTTAATGGTGGCTAATGTGTTACAAAGTTACCTTACTCAAATAAATCAATTTGATGTTTTTAATTATTTAGGAGTTTAACGTGGGATCAGGGCTTAATTTTTTAGATCTAATTCTAGAAGCCAGTTTGCTTGTGCAATTAGTAATGCTAGCGTTGGTTGCTATGTCGGTTATGTCGTGGGCTATTATTTTTCAACGTAAAAAAGCCATCTCTGACGCCTTAGCAAATGCCAAAAAATTTGAGCATCGTTTTTGGTCTGGTGTTGACCTAAGTAAGCTATATAACGAAATTTCATCACGCGGTGGTCAATCAACGGGTATTGAAGCGTTATTCACCTCAGGTTTCAAAGAGTTTGCACGCCACAAAAAAAATACCTTTCAAAGTGCAGGCATTGTTATGGAAGGCACGCATCGTTCAATGCGGGTTGCGCTTTCTCGTGAAATAGAAAAACTAGAATCAAGCTTATCGTTTTTAGCAACCGTTGGCTCAATTAGCCCCTACATAGGTTTGTTTGGTACAGTATGGGGTATTATGAATGCCTTTATTGCCTTAGGTGAAGTAAAACAAGCAACCTTACAAATGGTTGCACCAGGTATAGCAGAAGCTTTGATTGCAACAGCAATGGGTTTATTTGCGGCTATTCCTGCCGTTATTGCCTATAACCGATTTGCTAATAAAGTTGAAAAGTTAGAATCTCATTACATTAACTTTATGGAAGAATTTGCCAATATTTTACACCGTCAAGCAGCTACCCAAATAGAGGCTCAAGCGAATGTACCAGCGTAAAAAGCGTCGCCCAGTCGCAGAAATTAATGTAGTACCATACATTGATGTAATGTTGGTGTTGCTTATTATATTTATGGCCACTGCGCCATTAATAACCCATGGCGTAAAAGTAGACCTACCAAAAATGGAAGAGTCAGACTTAGTTGATACCAAAGATACGCCGCCCATTATTGCCTCTATTGATTCGCAAGGTAAGTATTATGTAAGTATAGGTACTGATCCGGAAGAGCCAATGGAAGCATTAGATGTAGCCGCTGTAATTAAACTACAACTAATGAAAAACCCTGATACCCCAGTAATGATTAAAGGCTCAGGTAAAGTGTCGTATCAAGAAGTGTTACTGCTCATGGATTTTTTGAAGAATGCAGGTGTACCATCGGTAGGCTTAATGACCGAATCCTTTGAGGGGACCAAGTAGTCATATGAATACGTCGTTAATCAAATCAGTAATACTGCATTTAGCATTAGGGGGATTTTTGTATGCATCAGCAAACATTCATCCACCTAAACCTAAAGTAATGGAAGTGACGCTTAATGCCGCCATTCCTGAGCCAGAAAATGCGGTGTCTGCTGTGACCGTGGATCAACAGCAGGTTGAGCAAAAAATTGCTGAGTTACGCAAAAAAGAAGAAGATAAAAAGCGCGCTGAAGATAAACGCATTCGTGATTTAGAGCGCCGCGCAGCAGAAGCACGTAAGCAAAGAGAATCTGAAGCAAGACGCATTAAAAAGCTAGAGCAGCAGCGCAAAGCTAAAGAGAAAGAAAGAGCCGAAGCCGAAGCTCAAGCTAAAAAAGCCCGCGAAATAGAACAACGTGAGCGAGCAAAAGCCAAACAAGCGCAAAAGCAAAAGCAAGAGGCTGAAGATGCTGCTAAAGCGGCTGCCGACAAACGCAAAGCCGAAGAAGCCGCGCTTAAAAAAGCCGAAGAAGAGCGTAAAAAACGTGCTGAAGAAGCTGAGCGTAAACGTCAGCAAGCATTGCAAGAACAAATACTGCAAGAGCAACTTGCCAAAGAGCAGGCTGCACGCAATAAAATACGTCAACAGCAAGTAGTGAGTGAAGTTGATAAATACCGTGCATTAATTATGGCGCGTATTCAGCAAAACTTATTAATTGATGAAAAAATGAAAAACCAGCAATGCCGCATTAATCTCCGTCTTGGGTTTAATGGCTTGGTTACGCAGGTTAAGTCGTTAGGTGGTGATAAGTTAGTGTGTGAAGCTGCTTTAAGAGCGGTTCGCATGGCCGACACATTACCGGTATCGAAAGATAAAGACGTATTCGAACAATTAAAGAATATTAATATAACCATCGCGCCAGAGTTTTAAGGGATGACATGTTTAACAAAATTAAAATAGCCTGTTTAGTTTTAATATTAGGGTTTCAGGGTGTTGCACACGCGGCACTTGAAATTGTTATTACTGAAGGTATAGACGGTGCAAGACCGATTGCGATTGTGCCTTTTAAATATCAAGGTATTGGCCCTATTCCAGAGCAGCTTAGCGATGTTATTGCTGCTGATTTAATGCGCAGTGGCAAATTTAAGCCAGTTAGCGTTTCACAAATGCCTCAACAACCACATAAAGACGGCGATATTGATTACGGCGCTTGGGTTAATAAAGGCGTTGAAGCGGTTTTAGTGGGTGAAGTCGAACAGCAAACCAACGGACGTTACTTAGTACGTTATGAGCTTGTTGATGTTATTCGCGGCCAAATTACTGGCGGTGAAACACAAATGATGAGCAACGGTAAGCTTGTTCAAAGCCAAGACCATATTTTAGAAGCACGTCAAAGCGTAATTGGTGAAACTGGATTTCGTCGATACTCGCACCGCATTAGTGATGTTATTTATGAAAAGCTAACTGGCGAAAAAGGCGCGTTTTTAACAAAAATAGCCTATGTTATTGTACGTGATACCGAAGAAAAGCCTTATCAGTTAGTCGTTGCTGATTACGATGGTTTTAATGAACAAGTATTATTGCGTTCAAAAGAGCCATTAATGTCGCCGGTTTGGTCACCTGACGGTACTAAGTTAGCGTATGTAACCTTTGAAAATCGCCAGAGCCAAATTTACATTCAAGACATTTATACGGGTAAACGCGAATTGATCACCAGCTACAAGGGAATTAACGGCGCGCCGCAATTCTCGCCAGATGGTAAAAAGTTACTGCTCGTGCTGTCAAAAGATAAAACTGGTGCAACTGAGGTTTACTTATTAGACTTACTAACACGTAAAGAGACGCGATTAACACGCCATCGTAGTATAGATACCGAACCTTCGTGGTACCCAAATGGTGAAGATATAGTATTTACGTCGGAAAGGGGTGGTAATGCTCAGATTTATAAGTTAAATTTAAAAACTGGCAGAACGCAAAGATTAACCTTTGACGGTGACATGAACCTAGCGGGTTCTATTTCGCCAGACGGAAAAGAATTAGTGATGGTAAACCGTACTAACGGACAGTATCATCTTGCTAAGAAAGAGTTGGCTACAGGTGCGTTTCAAGTTTTAACACGAACTCGCCTTGACGAATCACCGAGCATAGCGCCAAATGGCTCGATGATTATATACAGCACGCTCCACAATAATAAACAGGTACTTGCGCTAGTATCGATGGACGGTCGTTTTAAAGCACGTTTACCTGTGCTTGATGGACAAGTAAAGGCACCTGCTTGGTCGCCATATTTACAGTAATAATTGCTGGTTTACTCAAAATAGGAATCTACTCAATGCAACTTAACAAAATACTTAAAGGCCTGCTAATTGCTGTGCCAGTAATGACACTAGCAGCTTGTAGCTCATCTTCAGATATCGACGAAAATGCAGCTAACCAGTCAAACCAAGCAACTGTTGAGCAAACAACAACGGATACAGTTGAAGTAGCCACAATGACGCCAGAGCAACAAGCAGAAGAGCAACTTCGTCAAAAGTACGAAGCGCTTCGTCAAGAGCAAATTATCTACTTTGACTTTGATAAAGCGACAGTTGAAAGCAAATATGCAGACTTACTTCGTGCACACGCTGAGTTTTTAGTTAAAAATCCTTCTGTTAAAGTATTAATTGAAGGCCACGCAGATGAGCGCGGTACGCCAGAGTACAACATTGCACTTGGTGAGCACCGTGGACAAGCAGTTGAAAAATACCTACAAAGCTTAGGTGTTTCTGCAAGCCAAATGTCAGTAGTTAGCTACGGCGAAGAAAAGCCAATGGTTAAATCTCGCACTGAGTCTGCTTTCGCTAAAAACCGCCGTGCGGTACTAGTTTACTAAGATAAGAGATATTATGAAGCCGAAAATTATTTTGGCAGCCATGATATTGAGCGGGAGCACCCAAGTTTTGGCTGCTCCCGCTCCTGTTTCAGAAGCTGCAAGTTCACAGTCAAGCATTGAAAAGCGTTTAGCAACACTTGAAAGTATGATGCAACAGCGTAATTTTTTACAAGTAGAGTTACAGCAACAGCTCAATTTACTGCAAGATGAAGTTAGTCAAATACGCGGAGTAACAGAAGAGCAAAGCTATAAGCTTGAAAAAGTACTCCAGCGTCAACGCGAGCTTTATCAAGAAATTGAGAACCGTGTTAGCCAAGCGTATGCAAAGCCGACGGCTCCAGCGCCTACAACAGACTACACACAGCCTAGTAACGAGCAGAGCTACAGCAGCGATTTATCTGAAAACGAAGCGTACGAACGTGCTGTTGCGCTTATAATGAAAGATAAACGCTACGACCAAGCTATTCCAGAATTTCAAGCGTTCTTAACAACGTATCCAAATTCAGTGTACACCTCAAACGCACATTATTGGCTGGGACAACTATTAACGATTAAAAATGACGGTGTAAAAGCAGCCGAGCACTTTAAAGTAGTTGTTAACGAATTTCCAAATTCAAATAAACGCCCAGATGCGATGTTAAAGCTTGGTACACTTTTACAAGAGCAAGGTTTGAAGGCAGAAGCACAAAAAATACTGAATGAGCTTATCAATCAGTACCCAAGTACAACTGCTGCTAAATTAGCCACAGAACGCTTATCAAAATAAATGTTGATGCTTGATTAGACTGCTTTTTGTCATAAGCGGTCTAAAATTGCTCAACTAGACATAAAAACTTAAAAAAAGAGACAATTTCGGTTGCACTCATTTTATAAATAAGTATTATAAGCGCCCGCAGCAAACGAATGGTAACCCCACTCGAAATGCGGCAAAAAGAGCGGGTCATTAGCTCAGTTGGTAGAGCAGTGGACTTTTAATCCATTGGTCGATGGTTCAAGTCCATCATGACCCACCATTCTTTATTTAAGTAAAGATTGGTTTAATCGGCGGATTTACGCAGCATGTTAATTCTACACAGAATTTAGAGCGGGTCATTAGCTCAGTTGGGTGAATAAGAACCGAAACGAAGTTTCGCAGTCTTATGAACGCGAGTCAGGACGACGAGCCGGTCCCAAGCTTCAGGATGAATTAATGGCAGTTAGACACAGAGCGGGTCATTAGCTCAGTTGGTAGAGCAGTGGACTTTTAATCCATTGGTCGAT